>CBFGLY010000112.1:0-5030 GCA_965649725.1 uncultured Sphingomonas sp. | reverse complement strand
ACGTCCGCGAGGATGTGATCGACGAGATGGAGCCGCAGCAGGTCGCCGACCTCGCGGCCCAGCTCGACACCGACGACGCGGTGGCCATCCTCGAGGATCTCGAGGCGGACGAGCAGCAGGCGGTGCTGCGGGCGATGGAGCCCGACGACCGCGCCGCGGTCGAGGAAGCGCTAACCTATCCGGAGGAATCGGCCGGCCGCCTGATGCAGCGGGACCTGATCGCGGTTCCGGAACATTGGAAGGTCGGGCAGGTCATCGATTACCTTCGCTCGGGCGACGAGCTGGCGACCGATTTCTGGGAAGTGTTCGTCGTCTCGCCCGACCATCATCCGGTGGGAACGTGCAAGCTGTCGGCGATCCTCCGCTCGCCGCGCGCGATCCCGGTCAGCGAGATCATGGCGCGCAAGCAGACGCTGATCCCGGTCGACATGGACCAGGAAGAGGTCGCGCTCCGCTTCCAGAAATATGCGTTGATTTCGGCGGCGGTGGTCGATCCCAGCGGACGATTGGTCGGCATGATCACGGTCGACGACATCGTCCACATCATCCAGGAAGAAGCGGGCGAGGACGCGCTGCTCCTGTCCGGCGCGGGCGACGGCGACATCAACGAGCCGATCGTCGACACCTACAAGGAACGGGTGCGCTGGCTTGCAGCCAACCTCATGACCGCTCTGGTCGCCTCCTCCGTCATCCGTTTTTTCGAACATTCGATCGAACGGCTCGCGATCCTGGCGGTGCTGATGCCGATCGTCGCGGGGGTCGGCGGCAATGCCGGGACGCAGACGCTAGCAGTCACCGTCCGCGCCATCGCCACCAACCAGCTGACCGGCTCCAACCGCTGGCGGGCGGTGTTCCGCGAAATCCGCGTCGCGCTGATGAACGGTCTGACCATCGCCCTGCTGATCGGCACTGCGGTGACGCTGATCCTCAGCTCGCCCCAGCTTGGCGCGGTGATCGCCGCGGCGATGCTGACCAACATCGTGATCGCCGGGCTCGCAGGGGTGCTGGTCCCGCTCGCGCTGGAGCGGGCGGGCGCGGACCCCGCGGTCGCATCATCCGTCTTCGTCACGATGGTCACGGATTCGATGGGCTTCCTGGTGTTCCTGGGTCTGGCCACCGCCGCCGGCCTGGTCGGCTAAAGAGAAGCGCTCACGTTGAGCTCGTCGAAACGTGTATCCACCCTTCGACAGGTTCAGGGTGAGCGCTTGTGTTGCCGGGCTTCCATACCACTTTAGACCCATGGCCCTCCATCTCACCAAGGTCGCCTTCGGCTGCGCCAGTGTCGAAGCGCTCGAGAACCGCGTCGCCCGGAGGGCGTCGGGCGGAATCGTTCGCGTTCCGACGCGGATGCGGCCCAAGCGAATGGCGGAGCTGGTCGGCGGATCGCTCCACTGGATCGTCAAGCACCGCATCGTCGCCTGCCAGGAAATATTGCGCTTCGACGACCGCAGCGACGGCCGCATCGACATCGTCTGCTCCGCCGACCTTCGCTTGCTATCGCCGAAGCCGAAGCGCGCTCACCAAGGCTGGCGCTACCTTGAGGACGCCGATGCGCCGACCGGCGAGGATGACGGCAGCGGACTCGGCGATTTGCCGCCGCGTCTCTACGGAAAGCTAGCGGCGCTGGCCCTGGTTTGAGGGCCGTTGCCCACCGCCGCGAGCCTCAATAAGAACCGGATATGACCGAGGGGGCGGGCGAACGGCGATCAGCAGGCAATGGCGACTCCGTCCTGGTCGATCGCGCCGGGACGATTCTCCTGGCCCTGGTCCTGCTGCTTGCCGTCCTGTTCAGGCTCTACGCCCTCGGCCGCCTGCCCGGAGTTAACGGCGACGAGGCCTGGTACGGCGTTCAGGCGCATCAGTGGCTGTCCGGCGAAGCCGCCGCCTGGCGCACTCCGAACGGGAATATTCCCGGCCCCTTGCACATGGGGCTGGTCGTCGCGCTGGAAAGCCTGTTCCCGCCGTCGTTCGCCTTGCTTCGGATTCCAGCGGTCATATCCTCAATTGCGGCCGCCGCGCTGGCCTATGCCATCGCCCGCCGCTTCTTCGACCGGACATCGGCGGAGGCCGCGCTGCTCATGATGGCGGTCCTGCCGATCAACATCGCCTATGCTCGATACGGCTGGGATCCGAGCCACTCCGCGTTGGTGGTGCTTGCCGCGCTCTGGGCGGCGCTTGCGGGACGGCCCTATGTCGCCGCTGCCGCTTTCGCCTTCGCCATGGCCGTTCATCCGACCAACGTCTTCGCCGCGCCGTTCCTCGGCCTCGCCTATTTCGGCGCCTTGATGGAGGACAAGCGAGATCGGCCGTGGCGCGAAGCGACCCTGTTCGCGATGCTGCTCGTCCTGGCGGTCTTCCTCATCGCCGCGACGACCGCGAACGCCAGCGCATCGAAAGGCATTGACACTATCCTCGCCCGGCTTGCCGACCCCGGCGAGTGGGCGATGTTTCCGCTATCGTTCGCGCGTCTGCTTTCGGGCGACACGGTGTTCGCCTACCTGGCTGGCGAAGGGTGGGGCGCAGGCCGGCTGGCGGCCGACCTGCTGACCGCAGCGGTCGTGCTGGGATTGCTCGGCGCCGGCCTGTGGCGAATGCGCTCCGCCTCTTTCGACCGCTCGCTGGCAATGGTCGCGGGCTGGGGCGGATCGCTGCTCTGCTTCTTCATCCTCGCTGGGAATGAAGCGCTTCAGCCGCATTATGAGCGCTATGCCTTCGTGCTGGTCGCGCCGACGGTCATGACGCTGTCGGTCCTGATCGGCAAATCGCTGCCCGAGCAATGGACCGACGGAAGGTCCCGGCTGCTCCTTTCAGCGCTGTCGCTGCCCATCCTCGCTTCTTTCTGGTTCGGCTATTTCCAGCCGCTCGAACAGGGCCGAGCCAACCAGCACCGTGCCTTCTGGACCGGGCCGGTCGAGCCGAAGCAGGCGGCCGTGGACCTGATTGCGGCCGATGCGCGAACGGGCGCAACGATCGTCGCCGAAGACTGGTGGCTCGAATGGCCGATCGCCTATCTCGCCGGCGGCCGACCGCTGCGGGTCCAGCGAAGCTCGGCGCCAATTCCCGCCGGGAGGGTATATTGGGTCACTTACCAGGGCGGATCATTGGACCGCAGCCTCGCCGAAACCGGCGCGGCCGAGCCCGCCTGGACCGTCGAAACCGCTTACCCAGGACATAAGCTGCACGTCTGGCGCTCGCGCTGAGGCGCTTACTTGCAGCCCGTGACGCTGGCCGATCCCCGGGCGTTGACGGTGCAGGACGGCTTGCCGGCCAGCGTGACCGCGGCCAGGCCCATGGCGTCGACCTTGACGGCGTTGGTGACGGTCGCGCGAACGATCGCCGGGCCTTCCGCGCCGATCACCGCGTCCTTGACCGACAGTTGTTCGGCATCCAGCGACGACGAGCCGCGAACCGTCGCGGTCATCTTCGCGGTGCGTCCGCTCAGCCTGGCGCTTCCGGCGCCGGACATGCCGAGCTTCAACTGGTCGATGTCGACCGAGGCGATGCGGGCGGAGCCCGCTCCCTGGATCGCCAGGTTGAATTCCAGTCCCTTGACCTTGTCGATGACCAGCGAGCCCGCGCCGTTGAGCCAGGCCGTGCCGAGGTCGTGCGTCCCCACCTCGATCGTCACCGGTCCGCGGTTCTCGCCCGGATAGCCGCCCCAGCCCGCGCCGCTCATCGGGCGGACGATCAGGGTGCGGCCCTCGACCTTCACGGACACGCTGTCCAAAGCCGCCGCGGTCCCGCTCGCCCGCGCATAGGGCGCGACATTGGTCCGGAGCCGAACCTCGTAAGGCCCGTCGACCCGGATCCGGTCGAAGCTGGTGACGCTGTAGTTGCGCTGCGCCACCGGAGGCGCAGCGGCGGCCGGCAGGCTGGCAAGAAGGAGCAAGGTGAGAATAGGCAAACGATCGATCATCCGCCCATCCTCGCCTCACATGGTTAACAACTCATGATTAACTGCAGCGGACGTCGCCCGAGCCATGCTTGGAGACGGTGCACTTGGCGCCGCCGGTGATGTCGACATCGCCCGATCCCATGATCGAAACGTCCGCCGTCGCGCTGGCATTGGCAGCGACGCTTCCGGACCCGGCGATCGACACGTCGGCCGTCTGTGCCGCGAGCCCGCCGGCGTTGATGTCGCCGGAGCCTGCGATCGACAGGTCGACCCGGTTGGCCTTTCCGGCAGCGGTCACATCACCCGAACCGGCGATCGATAGCTTGACGTTGCCGCCCGAGACGGAAGCCAGGCGGAGGTCGCCAGAACCCGCGACATCGCCGTCGAAGTCGCCCGCGATCTTGTCGACGCTGATCCCGCCCGATCCGGCGATGGCGGCGCTGCGCAGCGCGGCGGCGTTGACGGTGAAGACCGCCTTGCCATGGTTCCAGTTCCAGCGGATGCCCTTGTGCTTCTTGGGCATGATCTTGAGCGTATCGCCTTCGACGACGACGTCCGTTTCCTCGAGCAGATTCTGCCCGCCCTTGGCGCTGACGCCCGGCTGGCCGCCGGTGACGACGGTGACTTCATAGGGGCCGGCGACCGCGATCTTGTCGAACGCGCCGACCTGATAGTTGCGGCTGACCTGCGGGCCCGGGTCGCGCTCTTCGGCGTCGGCGGAGAAATGACAGGCTCCGGCGAGCAGCGCGGCGGCGGCGACGGACGCGAAACGATGGATCATCATGGCCTCCCTTTGGCGTATTGCTCACCTAATACACCAACGCGGACGGGAAACGCAACGGCAAAACAAAAGCCAAAAGAAAAGGGCGCCCGGTGAGGGGCGCCCTAATCATTCGTAAGCCGCGGATCGCGATTACGCGTTCGCGGCTTCCTTGGCCTTGTTGTGGATCGCGGCGGCCTTGTTCAGGATCTCGAGGATCTTGACCAGCGCGGCCTTTTCGTCGGTCTGCTCCATGGCGCCAAGCTCGCGCGCCAGGCGCGACGAGGCGGCTTCGAAAATCTGCCGTTCCGAATAGCTCTGCTCGGGCTGGTCGTCGGCGCGGAACAGGTCGCGGGTCACTTCGGCGATCGAAGT
>CBFGLY010000111.1:0-5049 GCA_965649725.1 uncultured Sphingomonas sp. | reverse complement strand
GCCGCGCCGGTCGCCGCATAGGCGAGCAGCCATCCGCCCAGCCAACCGAACGCCGGGAGCCCGTAGGTATCGATGCCCCGCCACTCGAAGATGAAGGGCGAGCCGATGAAGAATATCAGCTGGCCGAGCACGGCGAGCGCCACGACCCACGGCCGCACGTCCAGCATCGCGGTAAAGGCTCCGCACAGGACGACCAGGATCGCCAACGCCCATAGCGACACGGAACCCGCGGGCAGGGGCAGGCGGCCGTCCAGCAATTGCGCGATCATCGAAGCATGGACTTCGAGCCCGCTCATGGTCGGACCGCCGAGCCTGGTCGAAGGGATTTCGAACTGGTCGCGGTCGGGAAGGTCGCCGCCGATCAGGACGATCTTGCCGCGGACCTGGTCGGCAAGCAGCGGAGCGGTCGCGGCGTCGGCGAACAGGTCGATCGGAAGCTTGGCGAAAACCGGCCGCTCGGGATTTGCCGGCTCCCGAAAATCCACGCTTCCCTGATAGGCCGCCCCGTCGGGAGCGCCGGCCAGCGCCATCGGCATGAACTGCGGAAGCTCCGCCGGTAGGGTGGGCCAGCGCCGCATCACGCTGTCGCCGTCGACTTCGAACCGGACCGAGGTCGGCCTGACCTGGCTTCCCGCCAGCTGCCGCGACCAGCCGTTCATGAACTGCTGCTGCCATTGCTCAATTTCTTCAGGAGCGTGCTTGCGGTCGGCATAGGCCAGCCAAACGGGCGTCCGCATCGCCTTCATCGCCGCCAGGATCTGCGGATCCTCGGGCTGCGGCTGGTCGATCAAAATGTCGATGCCGATCGCCTTCGCGCCCATCGCGTCGATATTGGTCAGCGCCCGCGCAAGGATCGCGCGATCGAGCGGCGACCGCTTCGCCGTGTTGCGCAGCGTGTCCTGCGTATAGGGGATCAGGATGATCCGTTCGTCCTGCGCAACCTTGTGCCGACGCTCGCCCGTTGCCTGGCGCCAGTCGAACAGCGCACGCTCGGCATCGGTCGCGATCGGGATGTTCCGGTCGACAAAGGGAAGGCTGACCGGCAGCTCCCAGCTATATCGGGCGAACAGGACTGCCCAGATCAGGATGAAGGCGGTCGCGGCGAGGCGTGCAAAGGGAACGCGCTTCAGGTCGTTGACGACGCCGCTCAGCGTGGGCTTTTCCTCGTCCGCCAGGGGATCGGGGTTGGCGGCCCAGCGGCGGCGCGGCTGGTCCACGCTCAGCGGCTCGCCCAAGGATCGATGAATCGCAACGCCCCTGTCCCCCATAGGCTTCGCCCACGCGACTCGCGGGCGGCCGATTAACTTTGCGATAAATTTTTTCTGGCGCCGGTGCGAGTCAGAGCCGCGCGGAGAGGGCCTGCTGCCAGGCGAGTTCGGCAAGCGGCTCGGTCAGCGCCGCCGTGGCCTCGGCGTGGGCGGAGGACGCACTTCCCCTGACCAGCCGGCCGCGGATGCCGTGCAGGATGGCGGCGATGCGGAACATCACGAAGACGATCAGATAGTCGAGATTGGGCAGCTCGGTGCGCCCGGTCCGGCGGCAATATGCCGCGACATATTCTTCTTCCGTGGGGATGCCGAGCTCCGCGAAATCGAGCCCCGCGAGGCCGGTGAACATGCCGGCCGGCATCCGGTACATCATGAGGTGATAAACGAAGTCCGCCGCCGGATCGCCGAGCGTGGACAATTCCCAGTCGAGGACCGCGCGGACCTCCGCCGCATCCGGCGCGAAGATCATATTGTCGCAACGGTAATCGCCGTGGACCACCCGGGAATCGCCGCTGTCGGGCGGAAGATTGTCTTTGAGCCAGGCGCTGACCCGGTCCATCGCCGGGACGCGCCCGGCCTCGACATCGCTTTCATATTGCTTCGACCAGCGCGCCACCTGCCGCTCGACGAACCCCGACGCCCGGCCATAATCGCCCAGGCCGATCGCGTCCGGATCGAAGCTGTGGAGCTGGGCGATGGTGGCATTCATCGCGTCGAAGTGGGCGGCTCGCTCATCCCGGGTCATGCCGGGGAAAGACGCTTCCCAGACGATCCGCCCCTCGACCATGTCCATGACGAAGAAGGGCGTGCCGATCACCGTCTCGTCCTCGCACAGCCCGTGGATATGCGGCACCGGAAAGCTATGCCTTCCGAGCGCGCTCATCACCCGCGCCTCGCGGTCGACCGCGTGGGCGCCGGGCAGCAGCTTTCCGGGCGGCTTGCGGCGAAGGACGAAGGAGCGGCCGGAAGGCGTGTCGAGCCGATAGGTCGGGTTGGACTGGCCGCCCTTGAACTGGCTGACGCTTAGCGGCCCCTCGAAACCCTCGACATGATCCTTCATCCAGCGTTCGAGCGCGGCGACATCGAAGCGCAGCCGCTCGGATACCTCGCGCGTCCCGCTATTCGCCTCGGTCCGGTCCATGTTCGTCGTGTCGGCCAAGTCGGGCCTGGAAACAAGACAAGCGTCGCGGGGTTGAAGCCCCATGCCCCGCTTGATCCACCTGTCCGATCTCCATTTCGGTGCGCATGACGAAAGGCTGGTCGCCGCCGTCGAGCAACGCATCGACGAGGCGAAGCCGGACCTCACCGTCATCTCCGGCGACTTCACCCAGCGCGCCCGCACCGAGCAGTTCAAGGAAGCCTGCCGGTTCCTCGAGCGGCTGAAGGCGGCCGGCCATGAGGTGCTCGGCGTGCCGGGCAATCATGATGTTCCGCTTTACGACGTCCTCCGCCGCTTCCTGTCGCCGCTGACCCGCTACCGCCGCTACATCGACGAGACGCTTTGCCCGTTCCACGAGCTTCCCGGCGCCGCGGTGCTGGGCATCAACACGGCGCGGTCGCTGACGTTCAAGGACGGGCGGATCAACCAGGAGCAGGTCGCCTACATCCACGACACCTTCGCTCGCACGCGGCCCGAAACCTCGCGCATCCTGGTCACGCATCACCCGATGTTCGCGCTTCCGGTCGGCGACGGTCCGGAACTGGGCAAGCCGATCGGACGGCAGGAACTGGCGTTGAAAGCGATCGAGGAGGCAGGCGTCGACCTGCTTCTCGCAGGCCACAACCACCGCGCCTCGACCCACCGCGCCCGGGACCTTGTGACCGATGCGGGGACGGCACTGGTCATCCAGGCCGGAACCGCCACTTCGACCCGCCTGCGAGACGAGGAGCAGAGCTTCAACCTGCTCGAAGTCGGCGATGGGGAAGTGACGGTCGCGGTCCAGGCATGGGATGGGTCCGGCTATGCCAGCCTCGATGCGCAGCGCTTCGTCCGCCGCGGCGAGCATTGGGAGACTGCCACCGGCGAGCAATTGGCGGAGGCACCGGAGGCTTGAGCCGGCTCTTCGCTTTCGCCTAAGGGCAATGCTCGAAAGCGGGGAGTGGACGATGGAAGGTGCGGCGATCGAAGTGACGGACCTGCCGCAGTTCGACATGAGCGAATTCGTCCGCCGAGTGCTGGCCGAGGATTTGGGCTCGGGCGGCGACGTCACGTCCAAGGCCACGATCGACCCCTTCGCCCGATTCACCGCCGAGATGAATTGCCGCGAACCGATCGTGATCGCCGGGCTCGATATCGCCATCGCCTTCTTCCGCGCGCTCGACCGCGAGGTCCGGATCGATCGGCTGGTGAGCGACGGAGACAAGGTCGAGGCCGGGACGGTCCTGCTCCGCCTTGACGGCAATGCGCGGGCCATGCTGGCGGCGGAACGGTCGGCGCTCAACACCCTCCAGCATTTGTCCGGGATCGCGACGATGACCAGGCGCTATGTCGATGCCATCGACGGCACCGGCGCGACGCTGCTCGACACGCGCAAGACCATCCCTGGCCTGCGCCTGCTGGAAAAATATGCGGCGCGGATGGGCGGCGCGGAAAACCACCGGATGCGGATGGACGACGGGCTGCTGATCAAGGACAATCACGTCGGCGTTGCCGGCGGGGTCGCCGAGGCCGTGCGCGCGGCCAAGGCTTTCGACAGCGGCCTTCAGATCCAGGTCGAGGTCGACAGCATCGAGCAGATCGAGCCGGCGCTGGAAGCAGGCGCGGAGCGGCTGCTGCTGGACAATATGAAACCGGACAAGCTTCGCGAAGCGGTGGCGCTGGTGGCCGGCCGGGTGCCGCTGGAAGCGTCGGGCGGCGTCAATCTCGACACGATCCGCTCGATCGCCGAAACCGGCGTCGATTATATTTCCGTCGGACGGATCACTCAGTCGGCTCCGGCGGTTGATATCGGGTTGGATTATGTGCTCCGCGCCTAGCGCATTTTTTCCGCGCCAAGCGGGCACTTGCGGCCTATAGGGACCGCAAACGGTAAACGGAGAGTAGATTGTTCAAAGGCTTGAAGCCCATCCTGTATGGCGGCCGCGAAGTCTGGCCGCTGGTCGAGGGCGGCAAGGGCGTATCGGCCACCAACCATATGAGCTCGGGCGCCTGGGCGGCGGCGGGCGGCATCGGCACCGTCTCCGCGGTTAACGCCGACAGCTACGATCCCGAAGGCCGCATCGTTCCGCAGGTCTACAAGGCGCTGACCCGCCGCGAGCGGCATGAGGAACTGATTCACTATGCCGTCGAAGGCGCGGTGGCGCAGGTGAAGCGCGCCTATGACATCGCGGGCGGCAAGGGCGCGATCAACATCAACGTCCTGTGGGAAATGGGCGGAGCGCAGCGAGTGCTCCACGGCGTTCTGGAGCGCACCAAGGGCATGGTGACGGGCGTCACCTGCGGCGCCGGAATGCCATACAAGCTCAGCGAGATCGCCGCGTCCTACGGGGTGAGCTACCTGCCGATCATCTCCTCCGGCCGCGCCTTTCGCGCGCTGTGGAAGCGCGCCTATTCGAAGGCCGCGGAATGGCTTGCGGCGGTGGTCTATGAGGACCCTTGGCTCGCAGGCGGCCACAACGGCCTTTCCAATGCCGAGGACCCGCGCAAGCCCCAGAACCCCTATCCGCGAGTCAAGGAATTGCGCGAGACGATGCGCGAAGGCGGGATTCCCGACAGCGTCCCGATCGTCATGGCCGGCGGCGTCTGGCGCCTCGACGAGTGGAACGACTGGATCGACAATCC
>CBFGLY010000110.1:0-5056 GCA_965649725.1 uncultured Sphingomonas sp. | reverse complement strand
TTCAACGTCCGGCGGAATTTCGGCTCGGTCGCCCTTTCGAGCGAAGTCGAAGCCGAAGTCGTCCGGATCCTCAACCTATGGGCCCAGGCCAGGGCGCGCTTCGGCGGAACCGGCGAATATCTGTTCGGGGCCTGGGGAGCGGCGGACATCATGTATGCGCCGGTGGTGACGAGGTTCGTGACCTACGGCGTCAAGGTGCCGCCATTCGCCGCGACCTACATGGACGCCGTGCTGCATCGCGCCGATGTGGTGGAATGGATCGAACTGGCCCAGGAAGAGCCCTGGGTCATCGAGCAATATGAGGGCGACGCGAAGGCCTAGTAAGGAGTTCCGTCCTTGTGGGTGTAGCGTTCGTTCGCCATGTCCCACCTGAGGTCCGCGTCGGGATAATGGCAATCGCCCTCTCCATGCCGCCCGTCCATCGCCAGGAAGCTGCACTCGCGGTCGCTTCGGTTGACCAGGTGGTGGCCGTTGGGGACATCCTTTGGAAAGACCGCGCAGTCGCCGGGCCGAAGGATGGTTTCACCAGTTTCCTCGACCAGCACTGCCTCGCCGTCGAGCATGACGACGAATTCGTCGATGCCTTCGTGCCAATGACGCTGGCTCGACCAGGCCCCCGGTTCCAGCACGCAATGGCTGACGCCGATATCGGTCAGGCCCGAAGCCTGCCCGATGCGGCGATAGAGCCGGCCGGCGACGTCGTTCGAATAAGGCTGCGGGTAGCCGGTGCTGCGGCTTTGCTCGATTTGGGAAAGATCGACTTTCGGCATGGCGAGCGCCTTGCTACGCCCCCGGCATGACTTCGTCCATCGACCCCGTCGAACTTGCGCAGCGGCTAATCGCCTGCCCCAGCATCACTCCAGCGCGGGGCGAGGTTTTCGACATCCTCGAATCCGCCCTGGTTCCGCTCGGATTCGAGGTGCATCGCTTTGTTTTGGGCGAAGCACCGGACGGTCCGACCGAGAATATGGTCGCGATCCGCGGCTCGGACGGGCCGCATTTCGGGTTCGCGGGTCACCTGGACGTCGTTCCGCCCGGCGAAGGCTGGGCGACCGATCCGTTCGATCCGGTGATCGAGGACGGCATCCTGTCCGGCCGCGGCGCCAACGACATGAAGAGCGCCATCGCCGCCTTCGTCGCGGCGGTAGCCTCGACGCCTCAGGACAAAGGCACCCTCTCCCTCCTCATCACGGGTGACGAGGAAGGCTATGCCACCTACGGCACGCCCCGCATCATCGATTGGCTGGAAGAGCGCGGCATTCGCCCCGACATGATCCTGATCGGAGAGCCGACGTCGGTCGAGCGGCTGGGCGACACGATCAAGATCGGGCGGCGCGGCTCGGTCAATATGTGGATCGACCTGCCCGGCACCCAGGGCCATGTCGCCTATCCCCATCGCGCGGACAATCCGGTGCCCAAGCTGGGCCGGGTGATCGAAGCGGTGACCAACCTCCATCTCGACGACGGAACCGACGCCTTCCCCCCGTCCAACCTGGAATTCACCGCCGTGTCGACGCCGACCATGGCGAGCAACGTCATCCCTTCGACGGCCACGGCGCAGCTCAACATCCGGTTCAACAATTTGCATCGCGGCGCCGACCTGGTCCGGCTGATCGAGGAGACAGCGCAGCGCGAGGCGCCGGGAGCGACGGTCCGCTCACGGATTTCAGGCGAGGCGTTCCTGACGCCGCCGGGGCCGCTTTACGATGTGCTGGTATCGGCGATCCGCGAGGAAACCGGGATCGAGCCGGAGCTTTCGACCAGCGGCGGAACGTCGGACGGACGCTTTTTGATCAAGCTGTGCCCGGTGGTGGACTTTGGCCTCCCGAACGCGTCGATGCACAAGGTTGGCGAACATGCCGCGGTCGAGGATATCCGCGCCCTCGCCCGGATTTACGCGCGCCTGTTGGAAAAGGTCTTCGCTTAGGCGACGTCGCGCGACGAGCGGTCGGCGTTGCTGGTCCAGTCGAGATATTCTTCCTCGAACATCGGATGGGCAAAGACGAAGCCCTGGACCGTCTCGCACCCCATCGCCCGCAGGATATCGGCCTGACCGACGTTCTCGACCGCCTCGGCAACGATTTCCGCGCCGACGCCCTTGATCAACTGGATGACGGCCTGGACCACCACCCTCGCCTTGTCGCATTTCTCGATGTCGGCGATGAGGGACGGATCGAGCTTGACGCGATCGAGCGGCATCGCCCTCAGACGCGCCAGGTTGGAATAGCCCGTACCGAAGTCGTCGATCGCGATCGAGGCGCCGTCGCGGCGGAGCGCGGCGATCTCGGCCAGGACGATTTCGGAGCATTCCATTGCGGCCGATTCGGTGAACTCCAGCTCGACCAGGGATAGCGGCACTCCGGCGTCGGCGAAGGTCGTGCGCAGCCGGTGGAAGAAGTCGGCCCGGTCAAGCTGACGCGGGCTGACGTTGAAGGCCAGGCGCCGCTCGATCCCTTGCGACTGCCATTCGGCAAGCATCGAGGCGACCTCGGCGATCACCCAGTCGCCGATTTCGGCGATGATGCCGGTTTGTTCGGCGATCGGGATGAATGTCCCGGGGAGCCGCATGCCCTCACGCGGATGGTTCCAGCGAAACAGTGCTTCCGCGCCGCTGATCGCTCCGGTGGCGAGGCTGAGTTGCGGTTGGAGGGCGAGCAGGAACTCGCCGCGCTGGACCGCTTCGCCCAGGGCGGCTTCCGTATCGACCTTGCGCTGATGCTCCTCGGCCAGTTCCTCGCTGAACAGGCAGTAGCGGCCGCCGCCGGCATTCTTCGCCTGGTACATGGCGATGTCGGCGGCCCGCATCAGCGTTTCGATGGCGATTCCATGCTCGGGGCACAAGGCGACGCCCACGGATGCGCCGATATCGATGCTATGGCCATGAAGCTCGAAGGGTTCGGAAATGGCCAGGGCGATGCGACGCGCGACCCGCTCGGCATCCGCCACGGATTCCATCTCCGGGAAGAAGATGGTGAACTCGTCGCCGGCCAGCCGGGCCAGCAGCGGACGGCTCGATTGCGCCTCTCCCACTTCCGCGGTCACGACCACTCGAAGCCGGTTCGCCACCATGATCAGCAGCTGGTCGCCGCGGGCGTGCCCCAGGCTGTCGTTGACGTTCTTGAACCGGTCGAGATCGACGAACAGCATTGCGGCCAGGGTTTGCTCGGGGCGGCCGGCAAGCAACTTGTCCGCCTCGGCGCGGAAATGCAGCCGATTGGGCAGCGAGGTGACCGGATCGTACATGCCCAGCGCATGGGCATTTTCGATCGAGGAGCGGACTTCGGCGAACAGGCTGTCGACCGCGGTCGCGAGCTTGGGCATGCTTTCGCGGACGATCTTGGGCGTCGGGCTGGTGAGGTCGCCCTGCTCGACCGCAAGCAGCCGATCGCCGAGCGCGGACAGCGCCCGGGCGCTCTGGCTGTTCGGCCGTTCGGACGCGATGTAGCTGACCAGAAGGCAGAAGGCGCCGGCGACGATCGAGGCGATGATCTGCTCGTTGAAGCTGGTGATGTAGAGGAAAGCGGTCAGGGAAAAGATGAACGACGCAACGCCCGCCGCCCCCGACA
The DNA here is from genome assembly GCA_965649725.1 of uncultured Sphingomonas sp. Classification (GTDB taxonomy): domain Bacteria; phylum Pseudomonadota; class Alphaproteobacteria; order Sphingomonadales; family Sphingomonadaceae; genus Sphingomicrobium. The sequence goes on along the minus strand of CBFGLY010000110.1, from coordinate 1,490 downwards.
GGACAGCGTTGCTGACTTTTTGCGCCGTGCCTTCCTTGAACCTGGAAATCTGCCTGTTCCTTCGCCCGGGTCGCGCCTTTGGCGGGCCCCTTGGAAACAGGCCTAAACAGGTGAGGTTAAAAAAGCGTGGAAAAGGTCAGTTTCTTCTGAGGACGATATAGAGGCTCCCGCCACCGCCATGCCGCCTGTGAGCGCCCCTTACGGCAGCGATCTTCGACGCGTGTCGCGAGGCGGCCAGCCAGTCGTGAACCGCCGCACGGATCCGGCCGCGTTCGAGCGGCGGGTCGCCCTTCCGTTCATGGCCGGTAATCAGCAGCAGCACGCGGTCCCCGCTCGAAATCGCCCGCTCCAGCGCCCGGTCGATCGCTTCCCATGCCCGGTCCAGGCTGTGGCCGTGGAGGTCTAGGATGCGGTCCGGGTCGACCTTGCCGGTTCGAAGCCGTCTATCCCAACCCCCGTCGAGGGTCGCGCCCTGAAGGCTGGCCGGTCTTCGGGCCGGCGGGAGCTGGGGCCGGGGCGCGGGCACCCTTCCCTTCGGCTGTGAGGCGGCCGGGGGTTCCGCCACTCGCGGTAATTCCACCGGTTCTCGCGACAGCGGGCGAATGGTCGCGGTGACCTTCGCCCAAAGATCGGCCTCTTCAGCGGACAGCTTGCGCACGCGCCACCGTGCCCTTGGGCAGGAGGAGCAACGCCCTGCCCTTCGCCGACATTCCGCCGGCTGTCGCTTCGGCGGCGGCTCCCGCGCCCCAGAAGGTGTCGAACCGGTTGGCGCCCTTGATCGCGCCGCCGGTGTCCTGGGCGACCCATATGCCCGACGCCTCGGCACGATCGAGCGTCAGGAATACCGGCGCGCCCAGCGGCACGAACTTCGGGTCGGCGGCAACCGTCCCGCGCGGGGTCACCGGCACGTTTATCGCGCCGAGAGGACCCGGTCCGGTCAGCTCCTTGAAGAAGATATAGCTCAGATTCTCGCGCATCAGCGCGCGGCCTTCATCCGGATGAGCCCGAAGCCAGGCGACGATGTCGCGCATCCTGGCGCCGCCTGGCGGAAGCAATCCGCGTTCGCGAAGCAAGCGACCGATCGCGACATATTCCCGGCCATTCTGGCTGGCATAGCCGATCCGCATCACGCTTCCGTCAGGAAGGAGCAGGCGGCCCGATCCCTGGATCTGAAGGAAGAACAGGTCGATCGGATCCGCCGCCCAGCCGATTTCGAGCCCGCGGTTGGCAAGCGCGCCGTCCTCGATTTCCGCGCGGGTGAAATAGAGGACGCAGGTTCCACTCTCGTCATAGCGGCCCCTGCCCTCTCCCCCGTCCGGGCGCGTGCAACGGATAAGGTCGGCAGGAACGCCGTAGATCGGAACCTCATAGCCCGGCTGCCGGGTTCGCGATCCGCGGATTTCGGGTTCGTAATAGCCGGTCGCGAAGGCCTCGCCGGTTCCGACCCGGGCCCATTCGAACCGGTCGCGGAAGAAGGACGGCGCGGCGGA
>CBFGLY010000109.1:0-5098 GCA_965649725.1 uncultured Sphingomonas sp. | reverse complement strand
ATGGACGGGCTGGAAGAGCTCAACAACGTCGTTCTGATCGGCGCGACCAACCGGCCCAACCTGATCGACCCCGCCCTGCTGAGGCCCGGCCGGTTCGACGAGCTTATCTACGTCGGCACCCCGGATACCGCCGGGCGCAGGCGAATCCTGGCGATCCACACCAAGGACATGCCGCTGGCCAAGGACGTCGATCTGGAATCGCTTGCGCAACGGACGGAGCGATTCACGGGCGCCGACCTTGAAGATTTGGTCCGCCGCGCCGGCCTGACCGCGCTTCGCCGCGGGATGGACAGCGCGCAGGTGACCATGGCGGACTTCGAAACCGCGCTGAAGGAAACCAGGGCCTCGGTGACCGAGGAGATGCTGTCCGACTATGCCAAGATCCAGGAAACGCTGAAGTCCGACGCGGTGAAGCCGGTCGGCGGCATCGGCTTCGTCCTTCCCGGAATGCTTCACCCGAAAGAGGCGGAAAAACCCTAGCCCGGCCGGGACGCGGCAAGTCCGTTCCTGGCCCAGAGGGTCAGGCCGAGCAGCAGCAATGCGCCCGCGGCGAACGGCCAGTGCGGGTCCAGGCCGTAGAGCAATATCCCGATCGCCGGGGCGAAGATGAAGCTCGACCCGTTGGCGGCCGTCACGACGCCGGCGACGCCGCCCTGCTCGCCGAGCGGAACCGCCAGGCTGGCGCCCCCGGTGAAGCCCGGCCGGGTGAAACCGAAGCCCAGGCTGGCGAGGCCGAAGCCGAGGACCATTCCGTACAGATCCTGCGCGAACATCGTCACGACGAGCCCAAGCGCGGCAATCAGCGAGCCCCAGCTGATCATCGAGCGCGGCTGCCAGCGGAGCCGGGGGATCAGGCCCCACTGTGCAGCCAGCGTCGCCGCAGCGCCGGCCATCATGACGATCGCGATCGACTGCTCCGACCCGTGCGGCTGCAGGCCCAGCCGGTCGATCACGAAAAAGCCGAGGCAGGCGAGCGTCGCGGCCTGGGCATGGCCGGCGATGACCCCGGCGACGATCCAGCCGCGGATGCGCGCATCGTTCCAGCGCAGGCGGCGGGTCTTGGGAGAGGTTGCGGCAATGACGCTCGCGCCGGTCGGCGAGCTGGCCAGTGACGGGTAGCTCATCGGCGCGCCATGCCCCGATCGCCGGCCGTGGCGAGGCCTCTTGTCGTCGGGAAGACCGGCGAGGATGGCGATGAACACGACGACCGCGATCGAGGCGAAGGCGAACAAGGGCCCGGCCAGCCCGACCAGCGGAAGCACGAACAAGGGCGCCAGCGCGGGGCCAACGATCGTCCCCAGGCTGAAGCTGCTCGATAGCGCCGACAAGGCCTCCACCCTGGCCGACCGGCGCGTCTTCGAAGCGAGATAGGCCTGGGTCGCGCTGGGCGTCGCGCAGCCGAGCGATCCGTACAGCGAGCGGGCCAGCGCGAAGGCCGCGAAGGTCAGGCCGCCGGCCAGCGCGCCTTCCAGGCCCGCGAACAGGACGATCCCGCACAAGGTCATCGACGCGATGAATCCGCCCACGCCGAGCAATGTCAGCGCCTTGCGGCCGTGACGATCGCTCTTGCGCGCCCAGAACGGGGCCAGCGTCACCCACAGGACGGCCGACCAGGTGTAGGAGACGGTGACCCAGAAATCGGAAATGCCGATTTCCCGCCCGATCGCCGGCATGACCGATTGCAGCGCGGTGTTTCCCGCCGCCGCGACCAGCATCGCGGCGTAGAGCAGCAGGAAGTGCGGCGTCGTGAGCGCGCTTCCCGCGACGCGGGCCCGATTGGCGGGAAAAGGCATGGCAAGGCGCTTAGCGCCGCCGGACAGTGTGGGGAAGGCGGCAGGCGGAACTTGCCTTTGGCCCAAGCATTTGCCAACGCCTGCACCTTCGTTTTCGTTTGCCGGAGCTTCCCCTTGAACGCCAGTCGCGCCAACCAGCTTAACGGCCGCCGCCACGGATTGCGCGCGGGCCGAGGCCGCAAGAGTCCGCGCTGGCAGTTCCTGAGAGGCTTCCTGAAGCACCCGGTGATGGTCGGCTCCGTCATTCCGTCGAGCCGAATCCTGATCGACAAGATGCTGAAGCCGGTCGACTGGTCGAAGACCCGGCTGTTCGTGGAATATGGCCCGGGCGTCGGCACCTTCACCCGCCCGATCCTGGAAAAGCTGGGCAAGGACGCCAAGCTGATCGCAATCGACACCAATCCCGACTTCATCGACTATCTCAACGGCGACATCGATGACGACCGCTTCATCGCGGTCCATGGGTCGGCCGCCGATGTCGAGAAGATCATCGCGGAATTCGGCTTCGACCATGCGGATTTCATCCTGTCGGGCCTGCCCTTCTCGACCCTTCCGCCGGGCGTCGGCCAGCAGATCGGCGCCGCCACCGGGCGCGCGATCCGCGACGGCGGCGCGTTCCTGGTCTATCAATTCAGCCCGAAGGTGCGCGAATTCATCGCTCCCCATTTCGAGCGGATCGACCGCGGTTTCGAATGGATCAACGTGCCCCCGGCGACCCTGTTCTGGGCGTGGCGGGAGCGCGGCTAGACCCTGGGCCCGAAGTTCAGCCGCCGGGTCAGCGTATAGTCGGCGGTCGTCACCAGGAAGAAGCTCAACGCCTGGATCAGTCGGGTGAGCCAGCCCGAACGCTTTCGATTGAGCGTGGCCGTGATTTGCTGGCTGGCCCCGAGTTCCTGTTCGAAATAATTGCGCATCATCATCGCGAAGTCGGGATCGTCGACCCGAAGCATCATCTCCAGGTTGAGATAGAGGCTGCGGATGTCGAAATTGGATGAGCCGATGTGGACGATGTCGTCCAGGACCACGAGCTTGGTGTGCAGCTTGGTCGGCAGATATTCGAAAATCTCGACGCCGCGGCGAAGCAGGTTCTTGTAGGTGTAGCGGGCGGCGGCGATCGTCGCATGATTGTCGGACTTGGCCGCGGTGATGATCCGGGCGCGGCCCTTTTGCCCGATCCGCCCAATCCGTCGAAGCATCGCCCAGGTGGGCGCGAAGTAAGCGGCGATCATCTCCACGTCGCGGCTGGACAGAAGGTCGCGGGAGGTTGCCGTAGCCCATGGGGAAAGCCCGCGCGTGGGCCCTCCTAGCGTCCACTGCAGCGTGCCGTGATTTTCGCTGTGGAGATGGATCAGCCGATTGAGGTCGCGGATCTTCGCGCCTTTCGTCAGGGCCCAGCGAAGAAGCGAGTCATAATAAGGCACCAGCCGCTTGGCCGCCGGTCCTTCGACCAGCAGCCCAAGATCGCGCCACGCCCCTTCGGCGACCGTTCCGAAATAGCTGTCCTCGACATTGAAGCCGCCGATCAGCACCGTCTCGCCGTCGGCCAGGGCGAGCTTCTGGTGATTGCGGATCAGGTAACGCCGGCCGAAAGTCGGATGGAATTTGCAGAAGACCAGCCCCTTGGCGATCAGCGGCGTGAAATAATCCTCGGCAGTCTTCAGACCGAAGCCGTCGACCAGCAGGGAGACCTGCGCGCCGCGGTCCAGCGCCCTGCCGATCGCTTCATAGACCAGCGTCCCGGATTGGTCCTGGGAATAGATGTAGTAGAGAAGGCGAACCGAGCTCTTGGCGCCATCGATCAGCGAAAGCAGCGCCTGGAGACGGCCCGGCCCGTCGGGCAGCAGCGTCAGCCGATTGCCATCGACCTCAAGGCTCTGCTCGGGCGGTGCTGCGTCGGCGGACATCCGCTCGCTTCTGGAGGGGCAAAGGGCGACTGGCAAGCGGTGCGGCGACGCGATTTCATTGACTCTTCGGCCCCTTCTCCCTATCTCGCGGCCTTTCCAAGCTGCTTGGCGATTTTAAAGGCGGAGCGACAATGGCGCGCGTGACGGTCGAAGATTGTGTCGACAAAATTCCCAACCGGTTCGATCTGGTTCTGGCGGCGGCGCAACGCGCCCGTCAGATCTCGGGCGGAGCCGACCTCACCATCGATCGCGACCGCGACAAGAATCCGGTCGTCGCGCTTCGCGAGATCGCGGAGCAGACGGTGAAGCCGAAGCACCTTGAGGAAGCGATCGTTTCGAACCTGCAGCGCGTCCGCATCGACGAGGATGACGAGACGGACGAGCTGGCGAGCCTGAGCGAATCGGCGGAGGCGCTTCGCCTGACCGCGGCCGCCCCGCCGCGGCCGACGCCCAGCGGCGGCGATTACGAATAAGGCTCGGGAATAAAGAAACGAAAAAAGGGCGGCCAGATGGTCGCCCTTTTTGCATTCAGCCCAGCGCGCGGATCGGCTCGCCCGTGGACTTGTTGATCCACATGAGCTCGTCCAGATTCAGCTCACGGCCATCCGCGGCATGGACGCGAATCCGCTTGATCGGAACGCCGTCGCGCTTGTCGGCGAGGACGATGTCCTTTTCCCCATGACCCCAGTCCTGGCCCCATTGCCGAAGCGCGATCAGCACCGGCAGCAGCGCTTCTCCCTTCGGGCTGAGGCTGTAGATCACCTTGCGGCGATCGGTCAGGTCCGAGCGGCGCTCCAATATCCCTCCTTCGACGAGCCGAGCCAGCCGGTTCGACAGGATGTTCCGGGCAATGCCCAGCCCCGCCTGGAACTGCTCGAAATGCTGCAGCCCGTTGAAGGCGCCGCGCAAGATGAGAAACGCCCAGCGCTCGCCGATCAATTCGATCGACGGCGGCAGCGGACAATGGAGCGCTTCCGCCCGAAACAATTCGATGTCGGATTCGCTCGAAACAGGCGAATGGTTCAACGCAATACCTCTCCCGCTGACGTTTCTTGCACAGGCATATGGAAATTAACAGTTAGGAGTTGCTCCGGAAACGAAACGATTACGATCTTGGTCAACTGCCCATTATCCGCGACTGCCCATTTCGCACTTGCGAAACCGCCCCTTGGTCCACCACATTGAGCATGTGCTTAGGCAATATGAGCTGATCGAGAGGGTAAGGGCCTACGACCCCGACGCCGACGAGGCGCTGATCAACCGTGCCTATGTCTTTTCGATGAAGGCGCACGGCGCCCAGGTCCGCGCGTCCGGCGATCCTTATTTCAGCCATCCGATCGAGGTGGCGGGCATCCTGACCGACCTCAAGCTCGACGACGAGACGATCGTCACCGCCATCCT
>CBFGLY010000108.1:0-5100 GCA_965649725.1 uncultured Sphingomonas sp. | reverse complement strand
AGCCGCCGTGAATTTCCATTGTCCTGCGTTGGTCATGAGAATCGCTCCCTTCTGTCCGAAGGGTCGACCGGCCGGGAGTTTCGGACCATGGCGAAGTGCCGATGGTTTGCCGATCATCTCATGATCCGCAGGGCCGGGAGCTAGGCTTTCAGCTCCGCCGCTTTCATCTCCGCTTCCCGCTGAACCAGCCGTTCCAGCTGCGCCATGCCGTTGAGATAGGGCGGCGGGCACCATTGGCCGGGATATTGCTGGGCCGCGGCGGCGCGAAGCGTCCAATAGGGATCGACCAGGTGCGGGCGGGCAAGCGCGACCAGATCGGCGCGCCCGGCGGCGAGAATGGCATTGGCCTGGTCCGGCTCGGTGATGTTGCCGACCGCCATGGTGGCGAGATGGGCCTCGTTCCGGATCTTGTCCGAGAAGGGCGTCTGGAACATCCGCCCGTAAACCGGCCTGGCGTCGGCCCAGGTCTGGCCGGCGGACACGTCAATCAAATCCGCGCCCGCGCGCGCGAAAGCCTGAGCGATGAGAACGGCTTCGTCCGGCGTCACTCCGGCCTCGTCGGCCCAATCGTTGGCGGAAATCCGGACCGACATCGGCCGATCGGAAGGCCAGGCATCGCGCATGGCCTCGAACACTTCGAGCGGGAAGCGCAGGCGATTGTCCAGGCTTCCGCCATAATCGTCGGTCCGTTTGTTCTGCAGCGGAGTGATGAAGCCGGACAGCAGATAGCCGTGGGCGGCGTGGAGCTCGACCATGTCGAAACCGGCGTCGATCGCCATCCGGGTGGCCCGGACGAATTGCGCCTTCACCTCGTCCATGTCGGCGCGCGTCATCGGCCGGGGCGTCTGGTTGCCGGTCGACCAGGGGATATCCGATGCGGCCATGACGGGCCAGTTTCCCTGATCCAGGGGGACGTCATTTCCTTCCCATCCGACCCTGGTCGATCCCTTGCCGCCCGAATGGCCGAGCTGAAGGCAGATCTTGGCCTTGCTGTTGGAATGAACGAAATCGGTGATCCGTCGCCACGCCGCGCACTGGTCATCGTTCCACATGCCGGTGCAGCCGGGGCTTATCCGCCCCTCGGGCGAGACGCAGGTCATCTCGGTAAAGACAAGGCCGGCGCCGCCCTGCGCCCGGCTGCCAAGGTGAACCAGGTGGAAGTCGTTCGGGACGCCGTCGGCCGCCGAATAGGTGGCCATGGGCGACACGACGATCCTGTTCTGCAACTCCATGCCGCGCAGGCGGAACGGCGCGAACATCGGCGGCGCGGCCTGTTGCTCTCCGGTCGCCTTCTCCCAGAAACGGACTTCGGTTCCCTCGAGCCAAGCCTGGTCACGGAGGCGAAGATTCTCGTGGCTGATGCGCTGCGAGCGCGTGAGGAGCGAGTAAGCGAACTGCCAGGGTTCGAACTCCAGGTAGCGCTCGACGGTCTCGAACCATTCCGTCGAATTGCGCGCGCTGTTTTGAAGCTTCAGCACCTCCAGATTGCGTTCCGCCTGATACTCGGCGAGCGCGGCGATGCGGTCGATGCCGGGGCGGTTGAGCACCTCCGCCAGCTTGATCGCATCTTCCAGCGCAAGCTTCGTCCCCGACCCGATCGAAAAATGAGCCGTGTGCGCCGCGTCGCCCAGCAGGATCAGCTTTTCATGATGCCATCGCTCGCAGATGATCCGCCGGAACTTGAGCCAGGAGGCGGGTCCGCTGAGGTGCGACGCATTGCTCAGCAGCGGCTGGCCGTCGAGATATTTGGCGAAGATCCGCTCGCACGAAGCGATCGCATCCGCTTGATCCATCCGGTCGAAGCCGAGGCCTCTCCAGGTATCCTCGGAACATTCGACGATGAAGGTCGAGCAGTCGCTGGCGAAGCGATAGGCATGGGCCCAGATCCAGCCCGCCTCGGTCTTTTCGAAGGCGAAGGTGAAGGCGTCGAAGGTCTTGGGCGTGCCAAGCCAGATGAAGCGGTTGGCCCGTTCCTGGATATCCACGCCAAGGGCCTGCGCATGGGCCTCGCGAAAGCGGCTGTTGGCGCCGTCCGCGGCGATCACCAGGTCCCAGTCCGCCCATTGATCGAGCGCGGGCTCGCATTCCGTTTCGTAGAAGATCTCCACGCCAAGCTCGCGCGCCCGGCCGGCGAGGATTTCCAGGAGCCGCTTTCGGCCGATGCCGATGAAGCCGTGACCCGAAGAGCGGATGCATTGCCCATGGATGTGGACATCGATGTCGTCCCAGTGGGCGAACTCGTCGACAATCGTCTGGCCGGAGACCGGGTCGTTGGCCATGATGTTCTCGACCGTCTGGTCGGAGAAGACGACGCCCCAGCCGAAGGTCACGCCCTCCGCGTTGCGTTCGAACAGGTGGACCTTGTGGCTGGGGTCCCTGAGCTTCAGGGAGATCGCGAGGTAAAGGCCGGCAGGTCCGGCTCCGATGCAGGCGATTTTCAACATGTCCCTCCAGCGATGGGCCATGCTTAGCGGCAGCCGACGCTCGTTGCACCCCATCCCGGGGCCCGCCGAATCGGGTTCGTTATTGAAATGGGTTTCGCGCGAGTCGCGCAATATTCGCGCGATGAATGGGCCGTTTTTCCCAAAGCGGGACGGTCGGCCCACAATTTTTTCCACAGCAACCGAGCCTTCCGGAATCCCCGTTGAATCACGTTGGCCGCGCAAAAGGCGCTTGTTAACTTTTCGCTAACCAAAGTCATAAAATTAATGGGAATTAACTTTCGAGCTATTTGGCGAATCTATTCGTCGGGCTACTCTAGGTCGGTTCACGAAGCTCGAAACCATCAACGGGGAAAATAGTAAGTTGATCGATAATGCTCTTTGCCGGTCACTTATGACAATCGCAGATGTTAACTATGAACTTCTTTAGAAAGATGGCTAGAACGAACCAGTAACATCTGTCCGCTGCCGCGCTCAGCTTGATAAATGCACGTTTGCAGTGTTTCTATTGTCTTACGAGCGCGGGGGCAGTCTCGGCATTTCATGACTGCGTTAACCTAGTCCGGTTAACCGACCTACCCCCGGCCTAACGAATTAACGCGTCGCGGAAATTTCCGCGCCGCCCAGGGCAAGAGGTGGTTATGCGGTACGAAGATGCTTCCCAGATGGGTGCGTTCCAGGGTTCCGAGCCCGATGCGCGCAACGATGCCGACGCAATCCCGGCGGGCTCGCACGCCCCCGCGACAGGCAATGTGATCACCGGCGAAGGCACGCAGACCGGTCCGTCCGGCTCCGACTCCGCCGCCGGCGCGCATATCACCTCCATTGCTGGCGCAGGCGGGGAAGACTCCAGCTTCGCCGGCGGCAAGCTTGGCGTTTCCGGCGAGTTCGGACGCCTCAGCATCGATGCCGAGGGCAATTACAGCTACCAGGCGAAGGACGGTACGCCGGAGAACAGCCGCGACCGCTTCACCTACACGCTCGCAGACAGCCAGGGCGGAAGCGACACCGCAACGCTGACGATCGAAATCGGGAAGACCCCCGCGGTCATCAAGGCGAATGCGCAGCAGGTCGTGCCCGGACCTGACGGCGTCGTCGTCCTTCCCGCCGGCGTTGAGCTGAGCGACATCCACATCGTCGGCCGCAACCTGGTCATCGACCTGCCCGACGGCTCGCAGATGGTCATCATCGACGGCGCGGTGTTCGTTCCGCAGCTCGTCCTTGGCGGCGTCGAGGTGCCGGCGACCAACCTCGCGGCATTGCTGATCGGTCAGGAAATCGCTCCGGCGGCTGGCGACGGCCCGCCGCAGTCGAGCGGCGGCAACTTCGAGGTTCCGGTGGCTCCGCTCGATCCGGGCGTTCCGCTCGGCGACCTGATTCCACCGACGGAATTGACCTATACGCCGCCCGAAGTGCGTGAGGTTTTCGACGTCATCGACGAAGAGCCGGAAATCTTCATCCAGCCCGACGGCCAGCCCGCCACGGTCGCGGCGGTCGACACGGTCGACGAGAAGGGCCTTTCCGTTCGCGGCAATTTCGAGCCGGCGGGCAGCGGCGAAATAGCCGACGGCGACGGTACCAACCACAGCGACGAGAGCGAATTCACGAGCGGCGTCATCGTCTATGACTCTCCCGACGGCGTGGATTCGATCACCATCACGGTCGGTGGCAACGAGCTCGTCGTCACCGACGCCTCCGTTGGCGACACGATCAGCGGCCAATGGGGCGTGCTGACCATCACCAGCGTCGCGCCCGGCGAAATCGGCTATGAGTACCGACTCGCCGACAATACGCCCGGCAATGACACGCATGACGACTTCCTCGTCACGCTGGTCGACAATGACGGCGACGTCGCCAGCGCCACGCTGCGCATCGACATCATCGACGACGTGCCGACGGCCCGTCCCGACACCGACTTCATCGCGGCCGAGGAATTTGGCCCGGTTACCGGCAACGTCATCACCGACGACGACGCCGGCGATCATGACGTGAGCGGCACGGACAGCGACACCGACAACGGCGCCGACACGGTCGGCGCGGACGACGCCTCGCTGACCAACGTCACCGGTTTCGGCGCGACCCAGGCCACGGAGGGCGGCTGGATCGTCCAGGGCCAGTACGGCGTGCTGACGATCCACGACGACGGCAGCTACAGCTATTTGCGCAGCGCGGAATCGCCGGGCGGCGTCAGCGACGTATTCAACTATACGCTGACCGACGGCGACGGCGACACGTCCGCTTCGACGCTGACCATCACCATCGAGGATGCGACCCCGCGTCTGGCGACGCCGGCGACGGCGCAGCTTGACGACGACGTGTTCACCGGCGGCAACCCGGGCGGCACGGACGACGCCAACCCCGACACTGCCAACCTTTCCGGCAACCTCGGCGGCGCGGGCGGCGACGGCGATCTCGACTATGCCTTCACCGGAACCAACACGCTTCCGACGGGCTTCACGGTCGATCCGTCGAGCACTGCGACCGAGCTCAAGATCGCGCAGAACGGTACGGTCGTCCTGACGATCACGCTCAACACCGAGACGGGCGCCTACACGGTGACCCAGAACGCGCCGCTCGACCACCCGACACCGGGCGTGAGCGAGGAAGACCTGATCTTCGGCATCGGCGTGAAAACGGTCGACGCCGACGGGGATTCCGC
>CBFGLY010000107.1:0-5114 GCA_965649725.1 uncultured Sphingomonas sp. | reverse complement strand
GAGCGGGTCCACAAGGTCGAGGCCGAGGCGAGCATGGCCGCGACCGCCTTGCCTGACGTGGTCCCGGCTCTTCGCGAGAAAATGCTCGCCGACATCGGCAATCAGAACCGCACCCGAATCCGCGTGTATGAGCCGGACGGCAAGCTCCAGTACGACAGCTGGCGGCTGACGGGACCGACCTATCGCTTGCGCGACCCGACCACCCAGAAATGGACGAAGGACGTGGCCCGGGCCCTGGACCGCGGGTTCAACGCGCTGGTCGGCGAAGAAAGCGACGAGGATTTCGTCGAGCCCGCGATGGATTCGGCAACTGCATGGAGCGAGGTGAGCGAATCCCGAACGTCGGGAGAAACCGAGTCCGAAATTCGCCAGGCGCCGGAGCTGACCCCGGTCTTTTCCGCTGCAGCTCCGGTGGCCGGAGGTTCCACGCTGCTGGTCACCGACAACGACCGCGACTTCACCCGGCGGGTCCGCAAGCAGCGCCGGTCCCTGCTCATCGCCTTGGGGGTCGTCGCGGCACTATCGGTCCTCCTGTCGCTGTTCCTTGCCCGAACCATCGTCCGGCCGCTTCGGCGGATCGCCTTTGCAGCCCATCGTGTCCGGCTCGGCCGGGCGCGGGAAGTGAAGGTCCCCCGCCTTCCGTCGCGCCGCGACGAGATCGGCCTGCTCGCGCGCTCGGTCAGCGACATGAGCCAGTCGCTTCGCCACCGGATCGACAATATCGAAGCCTTTGCGGCCGACGTGACCCATGAGCTGAAAAACCCGCTCGCCTCGCTGCGATCGGCGGTGGACGGGCTCGACCGGATCGAGGATCCGGCCCTGCGCAAGCAGCTGATCGACGTCATCCGGCAGGATGTCGTGAGGCTGGACCGGCTGATCGGCGACATCGGCGAAGCGGCCCGGACGGACGCCGAGCTTGCGCGGGCGCGGTTCGAGCCGGTCGATCTTGGAGAATTGATCGGCCAGCTCGTATCGGCCTGGGAAACCCGCCGCGAGACCGGCAACGTCCGCATCGCCTTCGCCCGTCCGCGCCGGGCCAGCGCGATCGTCATGGGCGAACCGGGCCGACTGGCGCGGGCCATCGACAATCTGATCGACAATGCGATCAGCTTTTCACCGCCCGGCGGGCTGGTCGAGATCGCCGCGACCCATGTCGGCGATGAAATCCGCATTCGAATCGACGACGAGGGACCCGGCGTCCCGCCCGAGGAGCGCGAGGCGATTTTCAACCGCTTTCACTCCGTCAGGCCCGAGGCGGAGAGCTTCGGTCGCCACTCCGGCCTCGGCCTTGCGATCGCCCGCGCAATCGTCGAAGGCCATGACGGGGAGATTGACGTGGCCGACCGCGACGACGCGCCCTCCGGCGCTCGCTTCACCATCATGCTGAAGGCGGCGGACCGGCAATGATCGGATCACGCCTGAGCTCCGAGAATCTTCACGCCTCGACGGTCGCTCTGGACGGACGGGCGGTGTTGATCCTGGGTCCATCGGGGGCGGGCAAATCCGACCTTGCGCTGCGCATGCTCGATCGCGGGTTCAAACTGGTGAGCGACGACCGCACGATCGTCCGCAAGGACGGCGAGCGCCTGATCGCCTCCGCGCCCGAGACCATCAAGGGCAAGCTGGAGGTCCGCGGTCTCGGCATCGTCGACATCGACCATCAAACCGATCTTCCGATCGCGCTGGCGGTCGAGCTCAGGAGCGACATGGAGCGCTTGCCCGACGATGGCCGGGAACGAACGATCCTGGGAATCGCCATCCCGCTGATCAATGTCGACGCGCTGACCGCTTCCGCACCATCGAAAGTCGCTCTGGCTCTCGATCGTTTCGGCTTGAAGCTTTGAACGTGGCGACTCGAAAAACTTCCCTGCCGCGACTTCTGCTCGTCACGGGCATGTCGGGCGCCGGCAAATCGACCGTGCTCGACGCGCTGGAGGACATGGGTTGGGACTGTGTCGACAATCTGCCGACCGCCCTGCTCGAGCGCTTCGTCCACGGGGAAAGGGAAGCGCGGCAGGGCGTGCCGGTCGCGGTTGGAATGGATGTTCGAAGCCGGGGCTTCGATCCCAAGGCTCTGCCCGCCCTCCTCCGCTCGATCGAAGGGGTCACGCCCGAAATCCTCTATCTGGATTGCTCGGGCGCAGAGCTGATCCGGCGCTATGACGAAACCCGCCGGCGCCACCCGCTTGCGCCCGACCGCCCGGCGGAAGACGGCATCGCCCGGGAACGGGCGGCCACCGCCCCTCTCCGCCAGATCGCCGATGCCGTTCTGGATACGACGGATTTCACTCCTGCGAAGCTCCGTGACGAATTGCTGCGCCGTTATGGCGGAGAGGTCGACGAGCCGGTCATCACCGTCGCCTCGTTCGGTTTCGCCCGGGGCATTTCCCGGACCGCCGACCTGGTGTTCGACATGCGCTTCGTCGACAATCCCCACTGGATCGAGGAGCTCCGCCCGCTAACCGGCGAGGACCGGGCGGTGGCAGACTATTGTTCGAGCGACGCGGCATGGGGTCCGATGATGGACCGCATCGAAGCCCTGTTAACCGACCTCATTCCCCGCTATTGGGCCGCCGGCAAAAGCTATCTGACGGTGGCGTTCGGCTGCACCGGAGGCCGTCACCGGTCGGTGGCGGCGGCGGTCGAAATGGCGAACCGGTTGCGCGGCGCGGGTTTTTCGCCGAATGTCCGCCACCGTGACCTCGCTTCGCCGCCGAGCGATACGATCGAGGGAAATCCCGCGAGCAAGCCATCGGGCGAGCCAGGGGCGCGGGAACAAGACGAAGCGGGTGACTGAATGATCGGATTAGTGCTGGTGACCCACGGCCGACTGGCGGCCGAGTTCATCACGGCAATGGAACATGTGGTCGGTCCCCAGGAGGCGATCGAAGGCATCTGCATCGACGCCGACGACGACATGGAAATGCGCCGCAAGGATATTTCCGAAGCGATCCAGCGCTGCGACCAGGGCCAGGGCGTGATCATCCTGACCGACCTGTTCGGCGGCACTCCGTCGAACCTCGCCATCAGCCTGATGAAGAGCGAGAATGTCGAGGTCATCGCGGGTGTGAACCTGCCGATGCTCATCCGCCTGGAGGGCGCGCGCAAGGCGATGAGCGTCCGTGCCGCGGTCGCCGCTGCCCGGGAAGCAGGCCGCAAATATATCTCCGTCGCGTCCGAAATCCTCGGCGAGGCGGCTGCTTGAGCTGCCATAGCCGGACCATCGCAATCACCAACCGGCGGGGGCTCCACGCCCGGGCCAGCGCGAAATTCGTCAACCTCGCCTCCGGTCTCGACGCCAAGGTCGAGGTCGAAAAGGACGGCAACCGCGTTGTCGGCACTTCGATCATGGGCCTGATGATGCTCGGTGCGGCGATGGGCGATTCGATCACCATCCATTGCGAAGGCGAAGGCTGTGCCGAGGCGATCGAGGAATTGGCCGCGCTGGTCGAGGGCAGGTTCGGGGAAGAGTGAGGACTCCCCTCAAAATCCGTTCGTGCTGAGCTTGTCGAAGCACTGTCCTTGCCTTGCGGCGGAAGAAGAAATTCAGTCCTTCGACAAGCTCAGGACGAACGGTAAATTGGAATAATGCCCCGCCAAATCACCTCATTCTCCAACGAGACGGTGAAGCGCCTCAGGGCCCTTCGCGACAAGAAGGCGCGCAAGGCCGAGGGGCTTTTCCTGGCCGAGGGACTGCGCATCCTGGCGGAAGCGCGGGACAGCGGCCGCTTGCCGGAGATTATCGCTTACTCGCCAGCCGGAGGCATCCATCCGCTGGCGGCAGAGATCATCGCGGCGGCGGAGCACCAGGGCGCCGACGTGATCGAGACGACGCCGGACATCCTCTCCAAAATGTCGGGCAAGGACAATCCGCAGGCGATCCTCGGCGCCTATCGCCAGCCCGATACGTCGCTGGACGCGATCGACCGGTCGGCCTCGCCGCTGTGGATCGTCGCTCAGTCGCTGCGCGACCCCGGCAACATCGGGACCATCCTCAGGACCGGCGATGCGACCGGCGCCGGCGGGCTGATCCTGCTCGATGACAGCGCCGATCCCTGGTCGGTCGAGGCGGTTCGGGCCTCTATGGGAGCGATCTTCACCCAGCAAGTCGCGACCGCGCGATGGGAGGAATTTCTTCCCTGGCTTCGGTCGGGTCCGGGGCAGCTGGTCGGAACGAGCCTCAACACGGACCAGGACTATCTGGAGCCCATCTATGAGCAGCCCTGCTTCCTGCTGATCGGCAATGAGAGCCAAGGCCTGCCCGAAAGCTATGAGGCCGAATGCGACCTGCTCGTCAAAATGCCGATGCTGGGCCGGGCCGACAGCCTCAACGCGGCGGTCGCGGCGGCCGTGATGGCCTTCCAGGTCAGGGCGAGCTGGCGGAACCGCTGACCGCGCTGGCGAGTTTGTTCCGCCATGAAAACGATATTCGCCATCCCCCTGCTCGCCCTCGGCCTGGCCGCCTGCGATCCCTATATGCAGGGCCCGCCGCCCGGCTATCCGCCACCGGCCTATCCCGGCGAGGCGACCTATCGAGCGATCGGCACCGAGCCTTTCTGGGACCTGGAGATCGGCCGCGACATGGTTTTCACCGACCGCGGCAACAATAATTTCCGGGTGGTGCAGCCGACCCCACGCCCGATCAACGGCATCGCCGGCGAAATCTACCAGACTCCGCGGCTTAACGTGAACATCGTCCATGGCCGCTGCAGCGACGGGATGAGCGACCGAACCTATCCCGACAGCGTCACGGTGCGCGTCGACGGCCGTGAATTCCGCGGATGCGGCGCCCCGATCGCCTTCTTCAGCGAGGTCGGGGAAACCGGCCAGCCCAATTATCCGGGATCGGGCGCGATGATGCTGACAGGCACCAATTGGCGGGTCGTATCGATCAACGGACGCCAGACGCCGCCGCGCAACTTCTACATGAATTTCATTCCCGACCGGATCGGGGCGAAGTTCGGCTGCAACTCGCTGGGCGCTGGTTACAGCGTGGCCGGGAACATCCTGACTGCCGGCGCAATCATGGCGACGAGGATGGCCTGCCCCGACATGAGCTTCGAAACGCAGGGCTCGGCAATCTTGTCGCTGCCGATGAGCATCGCCGGTGGCGG
>CBFGLY010000106.1:0-5119 GCA_965649725.1 uncultured Sphingomonas sp. | reverse complement strand
ATGCGCGACGCCATCACCCGCACGCGCATGCAGCGGATCGAGAATTTGTTCGTCGCCCTGCCGCGGATGGTCCGCGACCTTTCTACCGAGCTCGGCAAGCAGGTGCTGGTCGATATCGATGGCGGCGATGTCGAGCTCGATCGCGAGATGATCGAGATGATCCGCGATCCCCTGACCCACATCATCCGCAACGCGGTCGATCATGGTATCGAAACGCCGGCGGACCGGCTGAAGGCGGGCAAGCGGGAGATCGGCCTGCTGGCCGTTTCGGCGCGCCAGTCGGGCAACCAGATCCTGATCGAAATTGCCGACGACGGACGGGGCATCGATGCCTCCAGGCTGGTCGAGAAGGCGATCTCCAACGGAGTGATCGAGCGCGAGGTCGCTCAGAAGCTGACCCGGTCGGAACAGCTTGCGCTGATCTTCGAAGCCGGCCTTTCGACCGCGAAGGAAGTGACCGCCATTTCCGGACGGGGCGTCGGCATGGATGTCGTCCGCTCCAACGTCGAGCGGATCGGCGGGCTGGTCGAGCTCGATTCCACGCCGGGCAAGGGGACCCGGATGGTGCTGCGCGTCCCGCTGACCCTGACCATCATTCCCGCGCTGACCGTGTCGATCGGCTCGCAGCATTTCGCGATTCCCCGCTCGGCGATCGAGGAAATCGTTCGCGCCAATGTCGGAAGCGTTCAGCTCGAGCGGATCGGCGGAGCGGGCATCGCGACGATCCGCGGCCGCCGGGTTCCGGAAGTCGCTCTTGCCGACGTTCTCGGCCTGCCCAGCGAGATGGCGGATGAGGAGCGGACGCTGATCGTGCTCCGGCCGGCCGGCGGCGACGTTTACGCGCTCGCCGTGGATCGAATCCACGACCATGAGGAGCTGGTGGTGAAGCCGGCTGCTCCGGCCGTAATGGCGACCGGCCTCTATGCAGGGACGACGCTGGCGGACGACGGAAGCCCGATCCTGCTGTTCGACCCGGCGGGCGTCGCCCAGGTGGGCGGCGTACGGCTGGAAGCGGCCGAGCGCGGCGGGCGGGTCGCAGAGGCGGCGATGGCCGCCAGTTCGACCGAGGTCCCGGTTCTCCTGTTCCGCGGTCTCGACGGCGGGCGCCGCGCGCTTCGCCTGGGGGTCGTCGACCGCATCGAGGAAGTTTCGAGCGAAGCGATCCGGGCTACCGCCGGCCAGCTCCGAGTCCAGCTCGGCGAGACCATCCTGCCGCTGGCGGGCGTCGAAAAGCCCGGCGAGCTGGAGGGCAAGGTTCGCGTGTTCCGCCTGAACGATGGAGCGCATGAGCTTGGCTACGCCTTCCGCGAGGTCATCGACCTGATGAGCATCGAGCGCGAGGTGATCCCGGCCGACGTTCCCGGAGCGGTCAACGGGGTGACGCTGATCGGCGGCGAGCCGGCCGAACTGGTCGACGCGCACTGGCTGTTCGCCGAGCATCTTGGCGCCGCCGCCCGGCCGCAGGCGCAGCTGGTCTGCCGCCTGCCCGAGGGCGATGCGTGGATGCAGAACATGCTCCGCCCGATCGTCGAAGCAGCAGGCTATCTGGTGATCGGCGACAGCGACGAGCTGGCGGCGGATTTGACCATCGTGTCCCACGGCGAACCGGTCGAGGCCGGCACCGGCGGGCGGGTGCTTCGGCTCGCGACCGATCCCGACGCCGTCGACGGCAAGGACAGTATCTATCGCTACGACCGCACCGGGCTTCTCCTGGCGCTCAAGAGTGCGAGCGGGGGAGGGCGCTGATGAACGAGTTGCTGCTGATCGTGTCGATCGCCGGAAGCCGCGTCGCCTTGCCCGCGGCGGCGGTGGAAAGCGTGGTCGAGCTCGACGCGCTGATCGCCGTGCCGCGAGCGCCGGAGCACCTCGCCGGCCTGTCCGCTCTCAGGAGCCGGGTGCTGACCGTGATCGACTGCCGCCGCTCGCTCGAGCTGGGCGCGACCGAGCTCAACGACGGCGAGCTTCACGAAGCGGCCGTGGTCGAGATGGACGGTCACCATTACGCTCTGACCGTCGATGCGGTCGAGGATGTGGTGGAGGCGATGTCGGACCCCGCGCCCGTCCGAGCCGCAATGGGCGATGGGTGGGAACGCGTCTCGCAAGGCATGGTCGAAACCGAGGAAGGCCCGATCCTGCTGATCGACATCGCCGCATTGGTCGCGGGCCCGGGCGCGGAATCGCGCGCGGCTTAAGAGCTTCGTTACCCTTATCCGCTACTGAACGCTTCGAACGACACGGAAAAACACCTATGAAAACCTGCCTCATCGTCGACGACAGCAAGGTCATCCGCAAGGTTGCGCGGCACATCCTCGAGACCCTGGAGTTCCAGGTCGAGGAGGCCGGGGACGGGCGCGAGGCGCTCGACCGCTGCGAGACCAAGATGCCCGATGTCGTGCTGCTCGACTGGAACATGCCGGTGATGAGCGGGATGGAATTCCTGAAGCTGCTCCGCCAGCGCGGTCATTCGTACCAGCCGAAGGTGGTTTTCTGCACCACCGAAAACGATATGGCTCACATCCGCGCCGCGCTCGAGGCGGGCGCCGACGAATATGTGATGAAGCCGTTCGACCGGGAAACGCTGCACATCAAGCTGCAACTCGTCGGCGTCGCCTGAGGCTTTCAACATGACGGGGGCGCTCGCCACATCGCGGAGGGGTCCAGGACCCGGCTCCGGCCAGCAGTCGCGCCGGCCAATCCGGCTGATGATCGTCGACGATTCGATGGTCGCCCGTGCCGTGCTCAGCCGGATGATCGACGCCGACGGAAGCTTCGAAATCGCGGCCGTCGCCGGCACCGCTGAAGACGCGATCGAAGCGCTCGCGCAGGTCATGGTCGATATCGTCCTGCTCGACCTGGAAATGCCGGGCGTCGGCGGATTGAAGTCCATTCCGAAAATCATCGAGGCCGCCAAGGGGGCCAAGGTGCTGATCGTCTCCTCCCTTGCCGAGGAAGGGGCGGAGGAAACCGTCGCTGCGCTGGCGCTCGGCGCGGCAGACACGCTTCCCAAGCCCGGCACGGGCCGCTTCAACGGACGATTCTCCGAAGTGCTGCTGAGCAAGCTTCGCGGGCTCGGCTATGCCGATCGCGGAGCGGTCGCAAAGCCGGTCGTGACGCCCGTCGCCGGAGCGCTTCGCGCGCAGAGCGACGAGCCGCTGCAATTGCTGGCGATCGGCGCGTCGACCGGTGGAATCCACGCGCTTGGTGCATTCTTCGCCGAGTTGCCCGAGCGGATCGGGATTCCCATCCTGATTACCCAGCATCTGCCGCCCGCCTTCATGACCGTTTTCGCCCGGCAGTTGTCCATCGTTGCCCGGCGCGAGGCGCTGGTTGCCGAAGACGGGATGAAGCTGCTTCCGGACCGGATCGTGATCGCGCCTGGCGAGGCCCATCTGGTCGTCGACGAGATCGGCGGGACGCTGGTCGCCCGCCTGCTCAACGCGAAGGTCGCCAGCGGCTGCATGCCGTCGGTCGATCCGATGCTTGCGTCCGCCGGGGCGGTACTTGGCGCCGGGGCGGCCGGAATCGTGCTCACGGGCATGGGCCGGGACGGCGCGGAGGGCGCAAGACGGCTGGTCGAGGCCGGCGGATCGGTCATGGCCCAGGACGAGGGCAGCTGCGCGGTTTGGGGCATGCCCCGCGCCGTGGCCGAGGCCGGCCTTGCCTGCGCCATCCTCCCCCCGGCGAAGCTTGCGCGGCGGATCACGAGCCGGATCCAGGAGGCGTCGTGCAGGTAAGCGACAGCTCCAGCCGGATCCTGGCCGGCCTGTTGGAAGCACGAACCGGACAGCAGCTCACCATGAGCCGGCGCTGGCGGATCGAAACCGCGCTGTCGGCGCTGCTGCGCGAACGCGGCATCCCGACGCTGGACGAGCTGATCACCATCCTGGTCATGGGGCGCGAGCCAAGCCTTGCGACCAAGGTGGTCGAGGCGCTGCTCAACAACGAAACCTATTTCTTTCGCGACCGGACGCCGTTCGACCTTCTGAACAAGGCAGCGCTCCCGAAGCTTATGCAGACCCGCCAGTCGGAAAAGCGGCTGCGGATCTGGTCGGCCGGCTGCTCCACCGGCCAGGAAGCCTATTCCCTGGCGATGCTGTTCGCGGAAGAGCCGCAGCGCTGGGCCGGCTGGACTATCGACATTTTGGGAAGCGACGTCAGCGAGGAAGCCGTCCGCCGGGCGCGCGAAGGCATATACAGCCAGTTCGAAGTGCAGCGCGGCCTCGGCATCGCCCAGATGATCAAATGGTTCGAGGAATGTGATGGCGGCTGGCGAGCGATCGAGCCGCTGCGCCGCGTGGTGCGATTCCAGGTGCACAATCTGCTCGAGCCGACACCGCATCCGGGCTCGTTCGACATCGTGCTGTGCCGGAACGTCCTGCTCTATTTGAACGCGGAGCGGCGCTCCCAGGTGTTCGACCGGATCGCGAGCGCAATGGCCGGCGACGGCTATCTGATGCTGGGCGCCGGCGAGACGGTCATCGGCCAGACGCGCCGGTTCGAAGCGGATTCGGATGCGCGCGGCCTGTACCGGCTGACCGAGCGAGCCGGAGCCGACCGAGTCGCCGTAGGGGCTTGACCCGACTCCGCATTGCATGCGCCATGCCGCGATGGACGTAACGCGACGCCCTTCGCCCAATTTCGACGAGCGCGCGCTGCCCGTTTCGATGATCGTCCTTCATTACACCGGAATGCCCGACGCCGACGGAGCGCTGGACCGCCTGACCTCGCCCGAGGCGAAGGTGTCGGCCCATTATTGCGTCAAGGAAGATGGCGAAGTCGTCCAGCTGGTCGACGAGGAGAAGCGCGCCTGGCACGCCGGCAAAAGCTATTGGCGCGGGGTCACCGACATCAATTCGGCAAGCGTCGGGATCGAAATCGTCAATCCCGGCCATGAGTTCGGTTACCGCCCCTTTCCGGACGAGCAGATCGCGTCGGTCATCCCCCTGGTTGCCGACATCAAGGATCGGCACGGCATCACCCGCGGCAACATCGTCGGGCACAGCGATATCGCTCCGGCGCGCAAGGAAGACCCCGGCGAGCTCTTCCCGTGGCCGGCCTTGGCCAAGCGCCGACTGGCCCTGCCGAGCCCGACCCGCGACCTGATGGACCCGTTCTGGAC
>CBFGLY010000105.1:0-5119 GCA_965649725.1 uncultured Sphingomonas sp. | reverse complement strand
CCGTGAAGCTGGACCGCGTCGAGACCGATGGCTTCCGCCACCCGCGCAACCTCGCCAGGGTCGGCGTCGCGAAACACGCCGACAGCATTCAGGCCCGTGTCCCGCGCCAGACGCGCCAACTCATTCGCCTTGCCGATGCCGACGGCTCGGGGCGTTCCGGGAACGAAGATGAAACCGGCGTGGGTGGCCCCGGACCGGGCAGCGAGTTGCACGTCCTCCGGGCGAGTGAGACCGCATAGCTTGACCGGGCCGTGCACGATCGATCGGGCGGCCATGCCGATGTCCGGCGCCGCCATCAGCGACGAGCCGACCAGGAAGGCATCCGCGAGGGGGGAAAGCCGCTGCACGTCAGTACGCGCAGAGATGCCGGATTCCGATATGACCAGGACATGCGGCGGAATGAGGGGCGCCAGCCGCTCCGTCACGGATAGATCGGTCTTCAACGTCTTGAGATCGCGATTGTTGATCCCGACGATGCGGGCGTCGAGCGCCAGCGCCCGGTCGAGCTCGGCCTCGTCATGGACCTCGACGATCGCATCCATGTTGAGCCGCCG
Source organism: uncultured Sphingomonas sp. (assembly GCA_965649725.1). GTDB lineage: Bacteria > Pseudomonadota > Alphaproteobacteria > Sphingomonadales > Sphingomonadaceae > Sphingomicrobium. The sequence continues at coordinate 4,565 of CBFGLY010000105.1, read as the reverse complement.
AGCTTCCGCCAGAACCACTGCAGCCTGCAAATCGTCCAGGACAGACATCATGACGAGCACCGCGTCCGCTCCGGCGGCGCGCGCTTCGCTCACCTGGGCGGGATCGACGATGAAGTCCTTGGCCAGGATGGGGCCGTCGAACCTAGCGCGGACTTGGCGCAAATCGTCGAGCGAGCCGCCGAAATCCGGACCGTCGGTCAGCACGCTGATCGCATCGGTGACGGGCGCATAAGCGGAAACCGCAGCGTCGACCGTGACGTCGCTGCGATGACCGGACGGCGACGCGCGCTTCACCTCCATGATGAAGCGCGCCCCTTGTCGTCCGAGCGCGGCGCGGAGGCTCCGGGTCGACGGTCCGGCCTGGACCGGCCAACCGCGCAGCCGCTCCGCGACCTCGCTTCGCTTCCGCTCGACGATTCGGGCGAGGACGTCAGCCATTGCTGGCCTCGATAAAGCGGGTGAGCAGCTTGCCGGCCTTGCCGCTTCGAAGCGCATCGCGCGCCAGGGCGACGCCCATCCGCAAATCCTCGCTCAGGCCGGCGGTCATCAGCAGCGCTCCGGCATTGAGGGCAACAATGTCGGCTTCGGCCCGGCTGCCCTTCCCTGCCAGGAGCGTCCGCAATCGGCCCGCATTCTCCTCGGCATCGCCGCCGGTCACCACGTTCAGCGGAGCGCGTTCGAGCCCCGCATCCTCGGGCGTGAGCTCGACCTCGGTCATTTCTCCATCCGACAGGCGGATTGCCCGGGTCTCGCCGTGCAGGGCGACCTCGTCGAGTCCCGAACCGTGGACCACCAGGGCCTGGCGAACCCCAACCGCGTCGAGCACCTGGGCGATCCGTCGAAGCATCTTGGGATCGGCGACGCCGAGCAGCTGGACCGGAGGCCGCGCCGGATTGATGCACGGTCCGAGCAGGTTCATCACGGTGCGCACCGAAAGCTGCCGCCGTACCAGGGCAGCATGCTTCATTCCCGGATGATAGGCCGGCGCGAACAGGAAGCAGAAGCCGATCTCGTCCAGAGTCGCGCGCGCCTTGTCGGGCGCGACGTCGAGCCTGGCGCCCAGGGCCTCCAGCACGTCCGCCGAGCCGCAGCGCGAGCTGACGCTTCGGTTGCCATGCTTGGCGACCGGAAGACCGCAGGCGGCGGCAACGAAGGCAGCCGCGGTCGAGACGTTGATCAGCCCCGATCCGTCGCCGCCGGTTCCGCAGCAATCGGCGAACAGATAGGCGGGCCGATCGAACGGCTGGGCCGCCGCCGACAGCGCATGGGCAGCGCCGATCATTTCGTCGGCGGTCTCCCCCTTCATCCGCAGCGCGATCAGCATTCCGGCAATTTCGGCCGGTTCGAGCTTGCCGATGACAAGCCTCTCGAACAAATGCTCCGCATCCTCGATCGGCAAATCCTCGCCGGACAGAAGCTTCGGCAGGGGATTGGGAACAGGGCCGTGGTCTTCGGGCAATGCCGGCTTGGCGGTCGCCACATCGGGCGTGGTCGCGATCTTCAACATTGGAAATTCCTTGCGTCAGGCAACAAAAAAGCCCGCCGGTTTGGCGGGCTTCGAAAGGGTCGGTCGGTGGTCTAGGCGATCACCAGCCGCGCCATCGCGCCGCCGCAAGGGAATGCGCGCGCCACCACCAGCCCATGGTCTGGACGGAATCGGAAAAGGCGGCGCCATTGCTCATTCCGGCAAGCATCCGGGCATGCGCCGGTCTTGTCAACCTGCCCGTTCGTCGGCGCGGCGTTGCCGATCGTGCCGCGAGGCGCCATATGAGCGGCCATGAGCCTTCGCCCGCTCTTTGCGATCCTGGTCGCCATCGGCATGTTCATGGCGCCCCTCGCCATTCGGAGCGGCGCGGCCATGGCCACGCCCGCACCCGACCATCATGCGCAAATGGCCAAGGACGAGCATTGCGGCGAGAAGCCTTCCAAGACTCAAGATCAGAAGTCAGGCGAGAACAGCTGCTGCGTCGCCATGTGCATGGCCGTTGCGCCAGCGCCGGCCGCGGAGCTCGAGCCGCACCTACTTGCAGGCTCTCAAGACCGGCCTGCGCCGGAGCAGTTCGGCCGCAGCTTTCTGGCGGAGCTGCCGACCCCGCCTCCGCGAATGGCGTGAAATCGATCAACTCAATTCGATTTCACGGAGACTCAAAAATGAAAAAGATCCTGACCGCGCTCGCTTTGTCGATCGCACTTCCCGCCGTTGCCCATGCCCAGGCCGCTCCGGCTCCCAAAGAGGATTGCTGCGAGAAGATGAAGGCCGAAGGCAAGGAATGCTGCTGCTGCAAGGACATGGCCGGCAAGGACCATGCCGGGCATGACATGAAGCATATGGATGCGAAGGCCCCGCAGGGCGAAACGCACGACAGCCATCAGCATTAAAATCTGAGGGAAGGCCGGCGCCTCCTGAGCGGCCGGCCTTCCCGTCAGCTGGAGAAAATTTGTGAAAATTAAGCTGTTCGCGGCAGCGAGTGCGATCGCGCTCATGTCGCTATCCACGCCCGCATTGGCGCAGCACGCCGGGCACGGCGGAATGTCGATGCCGATGCCATCGGCCAAAAAAGCGCCTGCCAAGAAAAAGGCTGCGGCAAAGCCCGTCGCGAAGAAGAAAGCGGTCGCCAAGAAGCCGGTTGCCAGAAAGGCGACGGCACCAAGGTTCAAGCCCTCGACGGCCGATCATTCGGCGATGGACCATGGGGCAATGGGCCACGGGGCGACGGCCGCCACCACCGAGCCGACGGCGCAACCGGTCGATCATTCGACGATGCATCATGAGCCGGCGATCGTGGCACCTGCGCCCCAAGCCGCCGCGCCACCGATGGACCATTCTCAAATGGACCATGCGGCGATGGGCCATGATGTTCCGGCGACCAGCGAACATGGTGGCCACGGCGCGATGGCTGGCGCCCTCGGACCCTACCCAATGGCTCGCGAAGCATCAGGCACCGCCTGGCAGCCCGACGCGTCGGAGCATTCCGGAATCATGGAGCAGGCGGGCGACTGGACCCTGATGGGCCATGGCGTGCTGAACCTGGTTTACGACCATCAGTCGGGCCGGCGCGGCGACGACAAGCTGTTCGCATCCGGAATGCTGATGGGCATGGCCCGCCGCCCGATCGGCGACGGCACGCTGCAGTTCAAGGCGATGGTCAGCCCTGACCCGCTGATGGGCAAGAGCGGCTATCCGCTGCTTCTGGCCAGCGGCGAGACCGCGGACGGCGAGACGCGCCTGATCGACCGGCAGCATCCGCACGACTTCTTCATGGAGCTGTCGGCGTCGGTCTCCCAGAACATCGGCCCGAACAGCAGCGTCTTTCTCTACGGCGGCCTGCCCGGCGAACCGGCGTTCGGCCCGCCGGCCTTCATGCACCGCGAGGCCATCCTGGCTTCGCCGGAGGCGCCGATCAGCCACCATTGGCTGGATTCGACGCACATCAGCTTCGGCGTGCTGACCGGCGGCATCGTCCTCGATCGGGTGAAGCTGGAAGTCAGCCGCTTCAACGGCCGCGAACCCGACCAGCATCGCTGGAACATCGAGACCGGGCCGCTGGATTCGACCGCGGTTCGACTGTCCTGGAACCCGACGGACAATCTGTCGCTGCAAGGCAGCTGGGGACATTTCGAGGATCCCGAGCAGCTGGAGCCCGGCGTCGACCAGAAACGCTGGTCGGCGAGCGCGCTTTATGCCCGCGATGTCGCTCCTGACTGGAAGTTCGCCGGCACGCTCGCCTGGGGCCGCAAGACCATCGAGCATCATGGCGAGGCGCTGAAGGACGATGCCTTCGTCGCCGAAGCGTCGCTGAAGCACCGCCAATGGACGATCTTCGGCCGTGGCGAGGTTACCGAGAACCGCGAGTTGCTCGACATCGACGAACATGGCCCGGCCTTCCGCGTCGGCAAGGTCTCGCTGGGTGCGGTCCGGGATTTCAAGCTCGCCGAGCATCTGTCCGTCGGCGCGGGCGGGCTGTTCGCGGTCAATTTCGTTCCGGACGGGCTGGAACCGCTTTATGGCGGGAAGCATCCAATCGGGGCGATGGGATTCCTGAGGCTGAAAATCGACTAGCTGAAAAGGAGGCGGGGATGACGATCAGGCGCATGCTCTTGGCCTTTATGGCCGCGCTTCTGCTGGCGCTCGGCCCGGCCGGCACCCCCGCCTTCGCGCACAAGGGCCATCACAAGAAGCCGGTCGCCGAGCAGCAGGTCGCGCCGCCGGGCGTTGCTGCTCCGGCGACCCCGCCTGCCGCGACGGAGGCGGCCGCCATCGACGACCAGGCCGAGGATCGGTCGGACATGACGACGATGGCTCGGCTGCTCGATTGGCTCGGCCGGCTCCACCCGATCATCGTCCACTTTCCGATCGCCTTCTTCCCCGCCGCCCTGTTCACCGCGATCGTTGGCCGCAGGCGCCCGGCGTTCGCGGCCCCCGTTCAATTCCTGGTGGTGGCCGGGGGGATCATCGCGCCGATCGCCGCCATCCTCGGTTGGCTGGACGCCATGTCGGCCGATCCCGATCCGCTGCTCACGGTTCATCGCTGGCTGGGGACGAGCATCGGAATCGCCGGCCTCGC
>CBFGLY010000104.1:0-5153 GCA_965649725.1 uncultured Sphingomonas sp. | reverse complement strand
TTGCCAGTTCCTATGCTCGATGGCGGACATCTTGTTTTCTATGCCGCGGAAGCGGTCCGGCGCCGCCCGGTCAGCTTGCGGGCACAGGATTGGGCATTTCGAGGCGGCCTCGCCCTTCTTCTCGCGCTGCTTGTCTTCACAACGGTCAACGACTTGGCGTCTTTCGGCCTGTTTGAACGACTTGGGCGCTTGATTGGATAGAATGGTTGGGGCAGGGCTAGGCCATCATCTGCGGCGTCGTTCAGGCAATGGCGCCGCCCAGCAACATAGGGCGGGGAACGCGTGATTTTCAGCAACTCGGTATTCACCAAGCGAATGGGCGGCCTGCTCCTGGCTGGAACGATCCTTGGCGGCCTGCCTGCGCCGCTCCTGGCCCAGGAGGCGCAGCCCGCTCCTGAGCCGGCTCAAACCGCGCCTGCGACAGCGCCAGCGCCCGCGACGGCGCAATCGGCCGGGGTCATCCGCTCCATTCAGGTGGTCGGATCGGAACGGCTCGAGCCCGCTACGGTGCGGGCCTACGCCAATCTCGTGCCGGGCCAGGAGTATACGACCGAGACCCTCGACCAGGCCCTGAAGGACCTCTACGCGACCGAGTTGTTCGCCGACGTCGTCATCACCGGAGCCGATACGGGCAACCTGGTCATCACGATTCGCGAAAATCCGGTGATCAACCGCATCGTCCTAGAGGGCAACAAGCGGATCAAGACCGACAAGATTTCGCCCGAAATCAAGCTCGCGCCGCGCCAGATCTTCACCAGGTCCAAGGTTCGCGCCGACGTCGACCGGATCATCGAGCTCTATCGCCGACAGGGCCGTTTCGCGGCGCAGGTCGAACCCAAGGTCGTCCAGCTGGACCAGAACCGCGTCGACCTTATTTTCGAGATCACCGAGGGCGACAAGTCCAAGGTTCGGGCGATCAACATCATCGGCAACGAACAGTTCCCGGACGGCCGGCTGCGCAAGGAAATGTTCACTCGCGAAGCGGGCGGGTTGCTGGGCTTCATCAAGTCCAACGACAGCTACGATCCGGATCGCCTCGCCGCCGACCAGCAGAAGCTGCGCGCCTTCTATTTGACCCAGGGTTACGCCGATTTCCGGGTGGTCTCGGCGCTCGCCGAGCTGACGCCGGACCGCAAGGACTTCATCATCACCTATGTGGTCGAAGAAGGGCCGCGCTATAAGTTCGGCACGGTCGAGGCCGAAAGCCAGCTGCGCGACTTCAACGACAAGCTGATCATGGCGCTGGTCAAGATCAAGCCGGGCGACTGGTTCGACGCCAAGGCGGTCGAAGATACGGTGACCGGCCTGAACGAGCTTGCCGGCGCCAGGGGCTATGCCTTCGCCGACGTGTCGCCGTCCTTCGACCGCGACCCTGACAAGAAGCTGATGAACCTGACGTTCCGGGTCGCCGAGACGCCGCGCGTCTATGTCGAGCGGATCAATATCCAGGGCAATACGGTCACCCGCGACAAGGTTGTGCGCCGCGAATTCCGCCTGAACGAAGGCGATGCCTTCAACGCCTTGAAGGTGAAGCGCAGCCAGGACCGCATCCAGAGCCTGGGCTTCTTCCAGGAAAATCTGGAAGTGAAGCAGGAGCAGGGATCGGCCCCCGACCGGGTCGTGCTGAACGTCGATCTCGAGGAAAAGTCGACCGGCGAGCTCCAGCTGTCCGCCGGTTATTCGAGCCTCGAGCGGTTCATCGTTTCCGCGTCGATCGCCCAGCGCAACTTCATGGGCAAGGGCCAGCAGCTCCAGGCCGGCGTCAACTATTCGCGCTATTCCAAGTCGGTCTCGCTCGGCTTCACCGAACCCTATCTGTTCGACAAGCAGATCCTGCTCGGCGGCGAAATCTTCCGGCGCGATTACAACAGCTTCAATTTCGTCAACGACAAGCGGAACAAGACCTACGGGCAGACCTCGACCGGCGGCGGCATCCGCCTGGGCTTCCCGGTTACGGAATATGTGAGCTTCGGCACGCGCTACTCGCTGGTGCTCGACAACATCACGCTCGACAAGGACACCTTCTTCAGGGACCCGGACTTCGTGCCGGATCCGGACGGTGCGGACGGTCCGCTGACCTCAACCGACGGGCCGGAGCCGTTGCAGTGCGATCCGGATCTTGCCGGCCAATATCTGTGCGACGAGCTAGGCAAGCGCCTGACGTCGCTGGTTGGCTACACGGCCGCCTTCGACAACACCAATGGCGTTCGCGCAAATCGCGGCCAGCGGATCGTCTTCAGCCAGGACTTCGCCGGCCTTGGCGGCGACACTCGTTATCTGCGCAGCCGCATCGACGGGACGAAATATTTCGGACTTCCCAAGGGGTTCGTGCTCTCGGCTCACGCAGAGGGCGGTTATATCCTGGCATTGCAGGACGCTCCTGGTCCGGGGCGCGACGCGATCCGGCTCAACGACCGGTTCTTTGGCGCGCAGATGCGTGGCTTCGACATCCGCGGCATCGGTCCCCGGATCATTCGCCGGTCGTTCGACGCGCCGGGCGAGATTGGCGAGGATTCCAAGGAACTGTCCAGCGATTCGCTGGGCGGCCGGGCTTATTATATGGGCCGGATCGAACTGGAATTTCCGACCAGCGCCAGCCTGAAGAGCTTCGGCCTGCGGCCGTCGGCCTTCATCGACATCGGTTCGGTTTGGGGCCTGAAGAAGCCCAATCTCAATACCGTTCGAGGATTCTGCAATCCACCGGTCCCGGCAGAGGGTGAGGATCCCTTGCCCATCCAGGTCCTGACCGAGGCGGATCCGACCTGCGACACTGGATTCACCTTCGCCAAGAATTCGGGATATCAGGAATTTTTCACCGGCAACTCGCCCAAGCCGCGCCTGTCGGTCGGCATCGGCGTCAACTGGGTATCGCCGTTCGGTCCGCTCCGGATCGACCTCGCCAAAGCCCTGCTGACCCAGGAAGGCGACGACACCAAGCTCTTTTCATTCAACGTAGGAACTCAATTCTGATGAAGAAAATCGCACTTGCGGCGCTTGCCGCGGCCATGCTGCCCCAGGCGGCGTTGGCCCAGAACGTCCCGGCCCCGGTGATCGTGGTGGTGGACAGCAACAAGGCGGGCACCGAATGCACGGCGTGCAAGACGGCCCTGGCGCAGCTGCAGACGCAGGCGACGGCGATCCAGACGCTGCGCACGCAGCTTGCGACTCCGCTCCAGACCGAAGGGCAGCAGCTTCAGACCGCGGTCGACGCGCTGAAGGGCAAGCAGCCCGACGCAGCTCTCCAGGCCCGGATCGTGGCGTTCCAGAAGAAGCAGGACCAGGCCGAGCAGCAGGTCCAGACCCGCGCCCAGACCTTCGAGCGCAACCGGGCCTATGTGCTTCAGCAGATCCGCACCCGGATCGGGCCGGCGATCGATGCGGTCCAGGCTCGCCGCCGCGCCAACATCGTCCTCGACGCCAGCGCGACCGCGCGCTTCTCGCCGTCGCTCGACGTCACGAACGAGGTCATTGCCGAGCTGAATCGCACGCTTCCCAGCATCGCGACCACCGCGCCGGCACAGGCTGCCCAGCCCCAGGGCCGGTGAGCCAGGACTCGCCAAGCGACGCCATCGGCCCGCTGGATATCCGGCGGGTGATGGCGGCGCTGCCGCATCGCTATCCGATGCTGCTGGTCGACCGGGTCGAAAAGATCGTCCCTGACCAGTCGATCACCGCGATCAAGGCGGTGAGCATGAACGAAGGCTTTTTCCAGGGGCACTTCCCCGGACGCCCGATCATGCCCGGCGTGCTGATCGTCGAGGCGCTGGCGCAGGCCGCGGGCATTCTCGCGGTGGAAAGCCTCGGCCTCGCGAACAGCGGGAAGCTCGTCTATTTCATGGCGATCGAGGGTGCGAAATTCCGCACTCCCGTGGAGCCGGGCTGCCTGCTGCAGCTGGATGTCGAATTCGTCCAGAAGCGGGCGAGCGTCTGCAAATTCGCCGGCCGCGCTTCCGTCGACGGCAAGCTTGCCGCCGAAGCGAACTTCACTGCGATGATTGCGGATCCGCCGGCGGCCTGACGGTCCAGCTACCGTCCGCGTCTTCGCGGAGTCGAAAAACCTCACCGAAACGCTCGCCAGCCATCAGGTCGGCGGGCGTTTCGTCCATCTGCACCTTGCCATCGGCGATCAACAGCGCCCGATCGAAGAGGCGCAGCTGGGTCAGGTCGTGCAGGGCAATGAGCAAAACCTGTCCAGAAACGGCGCCTTTCCGGAAAATCTCCATAAAGCGAATGACCCAATAAGGATCGAGGTTCGATAACGGCTCGTCGAGAAGAAGGAGGCGAGGGCGGGAAGCAAGCGCCCGCGCCGTAAGCACCCTGGTGCGTTCTCCCGTTGAAAGCCGGTTGATCGGGCGGTCTGCCAGCGGCTCCAGCTCGAACAGCGCGATCAGCTCTTCGATCCGCTCTTCATCAGGGCGGTCCGGGCCCAACGCGATGACATCGCGGGCGGCAATGGGCCAGGCGACATCCCGCGAGGCGGGGAGGAATGAGAGCAGCCGCCGGCGCCGGGCTTCGGAAGCCAGGTCGACATCTTCGCCATCGATAAAGACTTGGCCGCTTGCTTCCTCGACGCGGGCAAGCGCACGCAACAGGCTCGTCTTTCCGCCCCCGTTCGGCCCGACAAGCGCGACCATCTCGCCTGCCGCCGCCGTCAGGCTCGTTTTACCGAGGCGGCGATCGAGCGCGATATCAATGGCTTGCAATGACGTCATGCCGTCAACCTGCGGCGCATCGTGACGACCATCCAGACGAACAGCGGCGTTCCGAACAATGCGGTGATGACGCCGACAGGGATCGGGCGGTCGAGCGGGACGGCTCGGACGACCAGGTCGGCAAGACTGAGCAAGACGGCTCCGATCCCCGCTGCAGGGAGCATAGCGCTGCCGGGGTGGCCGCGGCTCAGGCGGCGTCCGAAGATTGGGGCGACCAACCCGACGAAGCCGATTGCCCCCGCAACGGAAACACAAGCTCCGACCGCGATGGCGGACAGAGCGATGACCTCGAAGGCAAGCCGGCGGGGGCGGAGACCGAGCGAGGACGCGACGTCTTCGCCCAGGCCGATCATGTCCAGGGCCCGGGCTCGGCGGAGCAGGAGCGCGACGGCGATGCCCGCTGGGACGAGCGCGGCCGCGGCCTGGGCCAGGCTCCGATCG
>CBFGLY010000103.1:0-5159 GCA_965649725.1 uncultured Sphingomonas sp. | reverse complement strand
TCCTCCGGGTGGCGCGCGTCGATCAGCATGCGCATGGACATACAAAATTCTCCGGACGCGGGGCTCGGTCCTACGGGACCGGCGGCGCGTCATGAAATGAGCCGGCGCGTGTGAATCGCCGGCGAGCTGTGCGGAAATTGCCTCTGCTGCCTGCTGCCTCGCGATTCGTGTCGCGACCGACGCATGGCCACGCTCGTCTGGGAGCATGGGGAAAGCGTCCTGTAGCATCATGCAGCGTCAACCTTGATGACCGCGATCCCGAGCTGGCCGCGGCTGTTGCCCCTCCGATGGCATCGGAAGGACGGGCCCGGTTAGCACTGCCTCTGCGGGCCCGCAACCATTTCCAGCCTGCAACCAAGCGGCCTTTTCCCTTGGCGCGGCAGGGGTCGAGCCCTAGTCTGCCGGCATGGACCGGAGGGGAAGGATCGGGCTTGGCGTCGGGGCCGCATTGCTCGCGCTGTCGGGCGCCCTGGTGCTTTCCAGCGCCGATGTCAGGACAAGCTTGAAGCAAGAGGGGCGAGCCCTGGCCGGCGAGGCGCGGCGCGGTGGCCTCACCCTCGACCTGCCCGAAGCCATCGCCGACGTCAGGGTGCGCCCGGCGAAGGTGCCGGGCCGCCCGATCGTCCTGATCGACCCTGGGCACGGCGGCCGCGATCCGGGAGCCACCGGCGTATCCGGATCGACCCTGGAAAAGGACCTCACCTTGGCAATGGCGGACGAGCTTGCCGACCTGCTGGAGGAGCGTGGGCGCGTGCGGGTCGCGCTCACGCGGGACAAGGATCGCTATCTGACGCTCGAGCAACGGGCGGGAATCGCGCGGCGGCTGCAGGCCGGGCTTTTCCTGTCGCTGCACATGGACAGCGCGCCCAACCCGCTGGCGAAGGGCGCGACGGTCTATTCCCTGTCCGACGTCGCCTCGAGCGAGGAAGCGGCGCGGTTCGCCGCGGCGGAGAATTCGTCGGACGGCGCCTTGTCGAGCGAGGCGGACGATTCGGTCCGCGCGCTGCTGGCCGACGTCGCGCTTCGCGAGCAGATGGAGGATTCGGCGGGCCTTGCCGAGCGGCTGGTGCGCAAGGCGGCGGGCAGCGTCGAGCTTCGTCCGCGCCCTCATCAGTTCGCGTCGTTCCACGTGCTTCGCCGCGCCGAAACGCCGGCGCTGCTGATCGAGGCCGGCTACATCAGCAATGTCGACGATGAGGCCATGTTGCAGACGAAGGAGGGCCGGGCGCCGCTCGTCCTTGCGCTTGCACAGGCCATCGAAGCCGACATCGCAACCCGCGCCCGGCAGTGACTCAGCGGCTTTCGCACTCGCGGCTTAGCCGCTAGACGGGGCGCAAGCATGGACGTTTCCGCACTTCGCATTCCCGATCTCACCCGCTTCAACCAGCGCGTTCACGACCGGATCGACCCCTGGTTCGAACGGACCTGGGTGCGCCGCCTGACCTGGGCGGCCATCGGCGCTTTCATTTTCGGAAGCATCGTCTTCGTCTATTTCGCGGCGGGCCTGCCAAGCTCCGAAAAGCTGCTGGCCTATCAGCCGCCGCTTCCGACCAACGTTCGCGGCTACAACGGCAACCCGGTCCAGACCTTCGCGCGCGAGCGGCGGGTCGAACTGGCCTATGACGAATATCCGCCGCTGGTCATCCAGGCCTTCGTCTCGGCCGAGGACAAGACCTTCTTCAGCCACGGCGGCCTCGACTATCCGGGCCTTACCAAGGCGGTATTCAACTACACGCTGAGCGCGGGCAGGGGCCGGGTGCCGGGCGGATCGACCATCACCCAGCAGGTCGCGAAATATCTGCTCCAGGACGACGAATATGCGGTCAGCCGCAAAATTCGCGAGATGATCCTGGCCTTCCGGCTTGAGGATACGCTGTCGAAGGAGCAGATCCTCGAACTCTACCTCAACTCGATCTTCCTCGGCCGCAACGCCTATGGCGTGCAGGCCGCCAGCCGCGCCTATTTCGACAAGGACGTGGTCGACCTGACCTTGCCGGAAGCCGCCTACCTGGCGGTGCTGCCCAAGGCGCCCAGCAACTACGACCCTGTTCGCGCGACCGACCGTGCGCTGGCCCGCCGCAACTATGTGCTGCGGGAGATGGCGAACAATGGCTACATCACCGAGGAGCAGCGCGCGGCTGCGGCGGCAACCGGTCTCGGCACGATCCGCTACGGAAGCAGCGCCAAGTTCCGCGACCAGGGCGGCTATTTCATGGAAGAGGTCCGCCGCGACCTGCTGAAGCGGTTCGGCGAAAAGGCGGAGGACGGCCCGAACAGCGTCTATGCGGGCGGCCTGTGGGTTCGCACCTCGATGGTGCCGGTGATGCAGGACGCCGCCGCCCTGTCGCTTCGCGAAGGGCTTGCGAAGTTCGACGGCGGGCGCGGATGGCGCGACACCGGCCTTAGCGTCGATGTCGACGGCGACTGGCAGACCCAGCTTCGCGTCGCGGCGCTCGGCACCGGCTTCGACGACTGGAAGAAATCGGTCGTCCTGTCCAAGTCGGGCGGAAGCGCCCGGATCGGCTTTTCGGACGGTTCGACCGGCACGCTTCCGGCGTCTGCCGCCCAGCAGCCGAAGCGGGGCGGGGGCGGTTCGGCGTTCAGCAATTTGAAGCCGGGCATGATCATCATCGTCAAGCAAATGGGGCCGGACAGCTACGCGCTCCGCTCGATCCCCGAGGTCGGGGGCGGTTTCCTGGCGGAAGAGGTCCATACGGGCCGCGTCCTGGCGATGCAGGGCGGGTTCGATGTCATCGGTTCCTCCTACAACCGGGCGACGCAGGCCCTTCGCCAGCCGGGCTCGGCATTCAAGCCGATCGTCTATGTGACCGCGCTCGAGAACGGCTTCACGCCGGCCTCGATCGTGGTCGATGCTCCCTTCTGCGTGTGGCAGGGCGCCGGGCTGGGCAACAAATGCTTCCGCAACTTCGACGGCAAATATTCAGGGGCCAAGACGATGCGGTGGGGCGTCGAGCAGTCGCGCAACCTGATGACCATCCGGACCGCGTCCCAGACGGGGATGGAAAAGGTCGTTGCCAATGCCGCCAAGCTCGGCGTCGGCAATTACGACCGCTATCTGTCGATCGCGCTCGGCGCCGGCGAGACGACGGTCCAGCGGCTCGTCAACGCCTACGCCATCCTGGCCAACAACGGCCGGTCGGTGACTCCGACGATCATCGATTATGTCCAGAACCGGAACGGCAAGGTGATCTTCCGGACCGACAACCGCTGCCAGGTGATGCAGGCCGACAATGGCGGCGCGTGCAACGCCGAGGATTGGGACGGCAAGGCGATGCCGCGACCGCCCTCGCGCACCAAGCAGGTGGTGGACGCGCAGGCCGCCTATCAGATGGTCCATATCATGGAAGGCGTGGTCGAACGCGGAACCGCCGTCGTGCTTCGCGACCTCGACCGGCCGATGTTCGGCAAGACCGGGACGACGAGCGGCCCGACCAACGTCTGGTTCGTCGGCGGAACTCCGGAAGTCGTCGCGGGCGTCTATCTTGGCTACGACCAGCCGCGGCCGATGGGCGGCTACGCCCAGGGCGGCCGGATCGCCGCGCCGGTGTTCAAGCAATTCGCGCAGACGGCCTTCAAGGACATGCCGAAAATCCCGTTCGTCGCGCCACCGGGAATCCGCATGGTCCGGATTGACCGGGTCACCGGCAAGCGCGTCTTCGGCACCTTCCCGACGACGGTCGATCCCAAATCCTCCGTGATCTGGGAGGCTTTCCAGCCCGAGACGGAGCCCCGCCGTTCCTTCCGCCGAAGCGTCGAGCTGGCCAATGCGCAGGCCGACAAGGCGCCCGAGACGCGCAAGGCCGTCGCCCAGAAGCGGCCAACGCGCCGAGCCCCGGCGCCGGCCGACAGCGGCGACTTCTTGCAAAGGCAGGGCGGGATTTACTAACAGCCCGCCAACACCGTCGCCCCAGCGAAGGCTGGGGCCTGGGTCATCGAGCAGGGTGCCTATTGGCTCGCTCTCGCCGACATGGATGCCAGCCTTCGCTGGCATGACGTATCCAGAGGAACTCGCCCATGCGCGCCGAAGCGCAAGCCCATATCGACCAGATCAACGCCGCCACCGCGCTGCTTCGCCGCTTCCTCGACTGGGATAAGGCGAACAAGCGGCTGGGCGAGCTCAACGACCGGGTCGAGGATCCCACGCTGTGGGACGATCCCAAGGCGGCCCAGGAAGTGATGCGGGAGCGTCGCCGGCTGGAGGAAGCGATCGGCGCGACCCGGAAGCTCGAAACCGAGCTCAAGGACACGGTCGAACTGATCGAATTGGCCGAGGCGGAGGGGGACGCTGGCCTCGTCGATGACGGCGTGCGCTCGCTCGAGGAATTGGCCGACCGGGCGGAGCGCGACAAGGTCGCGGCGCTCCTGGCGGGCGAGGCAGACGCCAACAACAGCTATGTCGAGATCAACGCCGGCGCCGGCGGCACGGAGAGCAACGACTGGGCAGGGATGCTGCAGCGGATGTACACCCGCTGGGCCGAACGGCACGGCATGAAAGTCGAGCTGGTCGATCACCATTCGGGCGAGCAGGCCGGGATCAAGTCGGCCACGATCCTGGTCCGCGGCGAGAATGCCTATGGCAACCTCAAGACCGAGGGCGGGGTTCACCGGCTGGTCCGGATCAGCCCCTATGACAGCTCGGCCCGCCGCCACACCAGCTTCGCGTCGGTCTGGGTCTATCCCGAGGTCGACGACGATATCGACATCGAGGTCAACGAAGCCGACCTGCGCATCGACACCTATCGCGCCTCCGGCGCGGGCGGGCAGCACGTCAACACGACGGACAGCGCGGTTCGGATCACCCACATCCCGACCGGAATCGTCGTCGCCTGCCAGAACCAGCGCAGCCAGCACAAGAACCGCGCGGAGGCGTTCAAACAGCTCCGCGCCCGCCTCTACGAAAATGAGCTGCAGAAGCGCGAGGAAGAGGCCAATGCGGCCAATGCGGCCAAGACCGACATCGGCTGGGGCCACCAGATCCGAAGCTATGTCCTCCAGCCGTACCAGCTGGTGAAGGATTTGCGCACGGGCGTCACCTCGACCGCGCCGACCGATGTGCTGGACGGCGATCTCGACCGCTTCATGGCCGCGGCCCTGTCGCAGCGCGTGACCGGCGAGAAAGTGGAAGTCGAGGATGTCGA
>CBFGLY010000102.1:0-5165 GCA_965649725.1 uncultured Sphingomonas sp. | reverse complement strand
GCCCTGGCCGATCGCGCGACCAGCAGGACTCCGCTGGTATCCTTGTCCAGCCGGTGGACCAGCTTCGGCCGCTGCCCGGCCTCATCCGCCAGCCCGTCGAGCAGCCGGTCGAGATGCTGGACCGTCTTGGTACCGCCCTGCGTCGCAAGGCCCGGCGGCTTGTTGAGCATGAACCAGTCGCGGCCCTTGGCCAGTACCATCTCCTGGACGAATGCCGCCTCGTCCTCGGTCAGCGGCTGGACGATCCGTTTCGGCCGCGCGCCCGGCCCCTCCGCGGGCGCTGCCTCGGCCGGCGGAACGCGCAGGGTCTGGCCTGTTTCCAGCCGGTCGCCCGGGGTCGCCCTCTTGCCATCGACGCGAAGCTGCCCGGTACGCGCCCAGCGCGAGACGAGATTGAAGCTAACGTCGGGAAGATGCCGTTTGAACCAGCGATCGAGCCGGATTCCGTCGTCATCCTCGCCGACGGTGAACGTCCGCACATTGTCGCTGCCGCTGTTTCCCATGGCGGCGCCTTAGCCGCTGGCGCCCTTTTCCGCCATTGCCCAATAGTCGAACGTCTTCTGCTGGAGCTTGCGGATGAACCGCGACGCCTTCGGACCGACCCACGGTCCCTCATAGCCATGGTTCTTGCCGCCGCCCGCGACCCACCATCCCTGGCCCGGCAGACCGTCGGACTGGCGGACGACCAGCACCGCCAGTTCCGGCTCTCCGCGAGCCTCCGCCGTCGCGTCTACCGCGCCCAGCGTCTTGCACAATTGCCGCATCTTGGGCCTTGAGAAGCCGTAGCCGAGATGCTCGAGCAGTTCGGAATAGGTAAGCGCATGGCCGGCAGCAGCTGCCGCGGTGAGGTGCGCCCGGACCTCGTCCGGGTCCGACAAGCTCATCCCTTGGGTTGTTCGGCGACCGGCTTCAGCTCGAACACCTGCAATTGGCTTCCGTCGCGGGGATAGGGGATGACCAGGCGCCATACGAACGGCCCGATCCTCTCGAAAATGCCGGCCATGTCGCGCGTGGGATCGTCGCCATAGGCGCGCGCTTCCTCCTCATTGCCCAGCGCCAGGCTGCCAAGGAAGATCAGCCGGTTGGCCGCATCGTCTTCCCAAAGCCGGCCCGCCGGCCGCTGGCTCCCGGTCTGCTTGACGATGGTGAACAGATCGTCCTCCACCTGCACATAGCAGAAGAAGGGCTTGAACTTCTCGAACGCGGGGCCCTTGCCGTTCGTCTTGCCGAGCTTGACGAGGCGGCAGCTGTAGCTGCCAGGCGTCGGCGCGGGCCGGGGCAGGCCGGCGTCGGGATCGAGCAACCGTCCTTCGGACCGGAGCGCTTCGCGATAATTGGCGTCGCGCGCTTCCTTCAGCCCGCTTGCCCAAGCGGTCGCGACCCGGCGAATCCGATTGCGATCTTCCGGGTTGGCGAAGCTTTCCCAGACGTCCGCTTTCGTTTGCGGCGGCGCGCTCACGACCTGCGGAGTCGGCTTCGGCTTGGATTCGCAGCCGGCCGCGCCAAGGGCGATCAGCAGGACCAGGGACCTGAAAGGTCTCAACCGCGACTCCTTCTCGATGCAAACCGCCCGCAAGGCGAGAGTGGCAAAGCTGGACCGACCTTTCAACCAACGATCTGTTCATCATGTCGATTGACTGGGCGCCCACAGCCGCTAGGCGCACGCCCGGTGAACGCCCCCTCCACACAACGCAGCGAAGCGGCCAGCAAGGCGCGAGCCGGCCTGTTCTATGGCCTTGCCGCCTACGGGCTGTGGGGCATCATGCCGATTTACTTCAAATGGCTGCAGGCGGTTCCCTCGATCGACATCGTCGCTCATCGCATCGTCTGGTCGGTCATCGTGCTCGTCGTGCTGGTGACGCTGGGCCGGGCATGGGACCAGGTCCGGGCGGCGGTCGGAAACCGCAAGATCCTGATCACCCTGCTCCTGACCTCCATCCTGATCGGCACCAATTGGCTGCTCTACGTCTATGCGATCAACAGCGGGCACATCCTGGCGGGCAGCCTGGGA
Organism: uncultured Sphingomonas sp.; assembly: GCA_965649725.1. Lineage (GTDB taxonomy): Bacteria > Pseudomonadota > Alphaproteobacteria > Sphingomonadales > Sphingomonadaceae > Sphingomicrobium. The sequence continues at coordinate 3,154 of CBFGLY010000102.1, read as the reverse complement.
TATTATCTGAACCCGCTCGCGAACATCTTGCTCGGGCGCTTCATCCTCAAGGAAAGGCTGACCGGTTTGCAGTGGGCGGCTGTCGCCATCGCCGCAGCGGGCGTCGCGGTTCTGGCCGCTGGAGCCCTCGGCACCTTGTGGATCAGCCTGACGCTATGTTTCAGCTTCGCGACCTACGGCCTTCTGCGAAAGATCATTGCCGTTGAATCGCTTGCCGGCTTGACGGTTGAAACCTTCGTTCTCCTGCCCATTGCGCTCGGTTGGCTCTTGCTCGGCGGGGCCGAGGGCCGGCCGTTCCTCGGCACGGATTCGGCGGAGACGGGCCTGCTGATGGCGGCCGGCATCATTTCGACGGTTCCCCTGCTCTGTTTCACGGCGGCTGCCCGCCGGCTCGCTTATTCGACTGTGGGCATCCTCCAATTCATCGCGCCGACGCTGCAGTTCGCGCTTGCCGTTGCAGTCTATGGAGAGCCGTTCACAAGCGCTCACGCAATTGCATTCGGATGCATCTGGACCGCTCTTGTCCTTTACGTGACGTCGCTCCTGCGATCGATTCGAGCACGGCGAGAAGCGGCTTCCTGCGAACAGGCCGAAGCCTAGAAATCTGTCGCTTTTCCACATTTGCTGGTAAAGCGAAGGCGATGCTGAACATCGTTTCCCTGCTCATCGGCCTGGTCGCGCTGCTTTGCGCCGCGATTGCCTTTATCCCGCTGCTCGGCTGGGCCAACTGGCTGATCATCCCGCTGGCGGTGGTCGGTGCGGGAATCGGCGCCATGTCCTCAAGCAATATGGGCCGCAACCTCAACCTGTTCGTGATCGTCGTCGGAGTGATCCGGCTGATGCTTGGCGGAGGGCTTATTTGAGCCGCGATCCCCGCATCGACGCTTATATTGCCAAGGCCGCGCCCTTTGCCCGGCCGATCCTGGAACATGTCCGGACCCGGGTTCATGCGGTGGTGCCGGAAGCCGAAGAGGCGATGAAGTGGAGCGCGCCCGGCTTCACGCTGAACGGCAAGATCCTATTGATGATGGCCGCCTTCAAGCAGCACGCCGCGCTCAACTTCTGGCGCGGGCAGGAAATTGGCGACGGCAGCCCCAAGGCGGGTGCGATGGGCCAGTTTGGCCGGCTGACGACGGTGAGCGACCTGCCGCCGGACGACGAGCTGGACTCGATGCTTCGCGAAGCAGCCGCGCTGGCCGCGACCGCGCCGGCGCCGCGCAAAACCAAGCATGAGCCGAAGCCGCCCTCCGAAATGCATCCCGACTTTGCCGCCGCCCTGGCGAAAGCGCCCGAGGCGAAAGCGGTGCTCGACGGCTTCCCGCCTTCCGCCCAGCGCGACTATCTGGAATGGATTTCAGAGGCCAAGCAGGACTCGACGCGCGCCAAGCGAATCGAAACAGCGGTCGAATGGCTGGCCGAGGGCAAGCGGCGGCACTGGAAATATCAGAACTGCTGAAGGTTACCGGGTCCTCACATAACGGCCCGGCGCATCCTCGATGGCCTTGAGCTTGCCCTCGCCAGGCGCTCGAGCCCCTTCGGCTTTCACGGTCTTCGCGCCCAAGCCCTTCAGCCATTCGATCCAGTCGGGCCACCAGCTGCCCTTATGCTCGGTCGCTCCGGCGATGAACTCGTCCAGCGACGCGGCCGGCCGGTCATTGGTCCAATATTGATATTTGCCCGCAGCCGGCGGGTTCACCACCCCGGCGATATGGCCCGACCCGGCAAGCACGAAGCGGTTGGGCCCTTTCAGCACCCGCGTCAGCTTCCAAACACTCGGGCTCGGGGCGATATGATCCTCGCGGCCCGCCTGGATGTAGGCGGGGACCTCGATCTTCGTCAGGTCGATCGGAACGCCCTTCACGGCGACCGCGCCGGGAGTCATCATCAGATTCTGCCGGTATAGCCGCTCCAGATAGTCGCGGTGCCAGCCGCCGGGCAGGTTGGTCACGTCCCCGTTCCAGTGGAGCAGGTCGAACGGCGGCGGGTCGTTCCCCATCAGATAATTGTTGACGACATAGTTCCAGATGAGATCGCGGCCGCGAAGCAGGTTGAAGGTGGCCGCCATAACCCTTCCGTCGAGCACGCCGCTCTCGGCGGTGAGCTTGTCGAGCGTCGCCATCGTCTCGTCGCCGAGGAACAGCTTCAGATCGCCTGCGTCCTCGAAATCGACCTGGGCGGTGAAGAAGGTGGCGCTGGCGACCTTGTCCGCCTCGCCCTTGCCCGCCAGGTAGGCGAGCGTCGCGGCCAGGGTTGTCCCAGCGACGCAATAGCCGATGGTGTGGACCGCTTCGACATCGAGCAGGTCGCGAATTGCCTCGATCGCCTCGACCTGCGCCGCGACATAATCGTCCATTCCGATGTCGCGGATGCTCTCGTCGGCCGATTTCCAGCTGACCATGAACAGGCTGACGCCCTGGTCGACCGTCCATTTGACGAAGCTTTTCTCGGGCGTGAGGTCGAGGATGTAGAAGCGGTTGATCCACGGCGGGAAGATCACCAGCGGCGTTTCCAGCACCTCCGGCGTCGTTGGGGCGTAGTGGATCAGCTGGAACAGGGCCGTCTCGTAAATCACCTTGCCCGGCGTGGTCGCGAGATTGCGGCCCAGTTCGAACGCGCCTTCCGGGCTTTGCGTGACCTGGCCCTTGGAAATGTCGGCCAGCATGTTCCTGAGGCCCGCGAGCAGATTCTCGCCCTTGGTCTCGACCGTCCGCTTCATCACGTCGGGATTGGTCGCCATGAAATTGGCCGGGCTCATCGCGTCGACAAAGCCCTTGGTGGCGAAGCGCAAGCGGTTGCGCGCGGCCTCGTCCAGCCCCTCGATCTCCTCGACCGTGCCGAGCAGCTTGTCGGAAATGGCGAGGTAGCTTTGCCGGACCGTGTCGAAGACCGGGTTTTCGCGCCATTCGGGCGAGCCGAACCGCCGATCCTTCTGCTCTCCCGCGGCATTATATTGGCCGAGCATCTGGCCCCACGCCTCCAGCCCCTTCGACCAGGCTTCGGCCCCCGCGCTCATCCACTGCATCGGGTCGGCCACGTTGGCCGGAGGCTGCGCCATGCCGAAGCCCGGCATATGGCTCGCCTTGTCCAGATTGTCGGCCCAGGCCTCCATGATCATCTGGTTCGCGCGCGCCATCACCAGCGCCCAATGCTGCCA
>CBFGLY010000101.1:0-5179 GCA_965649725.1 uncultured Sphingomonas sp. | reverse complement strand
GCCTCTTCGCAGCCATAATCGCTTGGCGCGTCGCCGGACACCGCGACCACCTTGCAGCCGGAAACCGCGCCCTTCGCGTCGAAGGTCAGGAACATCACCTGCCGCCCGATCAGCGTGTCGCCGGGCTCGAGCTTGCCGGAATCGAGCTGGCCGCCGGGGCTGAAGCGCCGCTCATAGGTCAGCTTCGAATAGACGCCGCTGGTCGTCTCGCCGCCGCTCGGCATGGTCGAAGCCATGGCCTCGCCGCAGGACTCCGCGCCCGCGGCGGAGAAGCTGGTTTCGTAAAGACAGCTCTGCTGCTTGCCCTTGTCGTCGACGGTGACGGTAATCCTTTCCCACCAGGGCACGGCGGTTTCGAGGGCGGGGGAGGGAGTGGAGGCGGCGAGCGCGGCCGCAAGCAAAGCAAGCACGGCAATTCTCCTTCGTGCCCGCTCCCCTCCGAGACATTCCATCAGCAAGCTGATGGAGCCTGGAAGTCTCTTCGCCCGTGTAAGGCTGAAACCGACGGGGGGCATTTTGGGTCCGAGGGAGGGTGTATTGCTGTAGGGAAGGTGCAGTTTTGATCTGCGGCAGGCCTTGGCGGCGCGGCGAGTCTTCACAAAGATTCACGGTGACGGAGCGTTTCTGCCGGCGCGCGGCTAGTGCCAAAGCCCGCAAAGCTTGCCCATGGCGCCCTCAAAAGGGGGGTCGTGAACTTCGTCACCTTTGTCTGGCGACAAACGCGAAGAAGCTGGAGATCGACGATTGAAAAGAGCCGAGGCGACGCTGGCATAAAGTCGGGGCTGTAGGACAGCGCTTTCTGCCGTGCCCCGGCTAATCCTTGGAAATGCCGAGCAATTCGCCAAGACGCCGTGACAGCGACGCAAGCGTGTATGGCTTTTGCAGCACCGGTCGGGACTTGTGCTGGTCGGGCAGTTGGCTCTGTTCTCCATAGCCCGTGGCGAACATGAAAGGCACTCCGACCTCGTTCAGGCGATTGGCAATCGGGACGCTGTCATGATCGCCCAGGTTAATGTCCAGAATGGCGAGGTCAGGCCGTTTCATTTCAATTGCCGCGATTGCGCCAAGGGCCGACGGTTCCGTGTGCACAGAGGTTGCGCCTAACCTGACCAGGAGGTCTTCCGCATCGAGAGCAATAATCAGGCTGTCCTCTACCAACAGCACGTCTTTGCCCCGAAGCAGCTGTGCAACATTCAGCACCTTCTCTTGCGGCGACTCGGGCAGGTGGATCCGGGTTCCTGCCACGTCGGCAGACTGAACGACATGCTTGGCGGGAAGAACGAATTCGGCGCGCACGCCTTCCTTGGCGTAGTCCATCCTGGAGGTGCCACCTAGGTCGTAAGGTACGCTATGTTCTATGATGGTCGTGCCAAAGCCCTTGCGCTGTGGCGGACTGACTTCCGGACCTCCTGTTTCCCGCCAACAGAAGGCCAGATCGCCATTTTCCTGGACCGACCATTCCGCGATGGCTTCCCCCGATGCCACGGACAGGCTGCCGTATTTGACGGAGTTTGTGACCAGTTCGTGCACGACCAGTGCCAGGGTCGAGTAGGCTTGCGGGTTTAGAAAGACCGACGGGCCATGGAGCTTAAGGCGGTCCTTTTGAGTGGTGAGGAAGGCGGCGGCTTCGGCTTCAAGCAGGTTCTTGACCGGCGCAGGACCCCAATGGTCGTCCGTGATCTGATTATGCGCTCGGGCAAGGGCATGGACTCGGCCATCCACAACCTTCACGAAATCCTCCACCGACATTCCATCGGCCGGCTTGGACTGGCGAATCAGGCCGCGAATTAGCGACAAAATGTTACGCACGCGGTGGTTCAATTCCGCGATCAGCAATTCCTGCCTGCTGCTCGCTTCGCGCCGCTCCGCGGTCGCCTCATCGGACAGCCTGAGCACGACTTCGATCAGCGTTGCCCTCAATGTCTCGGCAACGCGCAGCTCGGAGTCGGTGAAGGGCTGGGAGTGGCCGAGAACAGTCTCTTTCCACTCTTCGAAACTTTCCCGGGGGGTAAGTCGCGGACCATTGGGCCCATATTCCACGGGCTTGTGCGGATCGCCTCCCCAACGAACGGAGCGAATGATCTCGGCGCGGAACAAGACGACATAGTCGCGCGGCGTCCGCGAAATCGGAATGGCGAGCATTCCGGCAACGTTTGAATTTTTCCCTTCCCTCGAGGGCACGATGGAAGAGATATTGTCGGTAGCATAGGCTCGACCAGCGGCAGTGGTGTTGAGCGCCTGAATAATCCTGGCAAATTCACCGGTTTCCGGAGTCTGGCCACTGAAGGCGTAATTGCCGTTGATCCAGACGCCAACGCCGTCGGCCGGAATGGCGCTGGTCAGGATTGAAGACAGCCAGTCGGGGTCGTTAAGCAAAGTTTCGTCGGATGCGACCGCACCCAGCAGCTGATCCGAAATATCTCGTGCCCGGCGTTCATACTCTACGACCAGCTTGCGCTCACGAGCCTCAATCCTCATCGCAAACATCTGCGCGAAGAGTTCGGCGACCGAACGGCGCTCAAAGCTAGGGCAGCGAGGCGAATAATGGTGACAGGCGATCAGCCCCCACAGCTGTCCCTCGACCACGATCGATATCGACATGGAGGCGCGAACCCCCATGTTTCTCAGATATTCGATGTGGATACGCGATACCGACCGTAGCACCGACAAAGACAGATCGACCGGTTTGCCATACTCGTCGGTCTGCGGGGTGATTGGCACCGGCTCCGCGTCGATGTCTGTAATAACCCTCAGTAGGCTGCGCAGATAAAGCTCTCGGGCCTGCTTCGGGATGTCGGTTGGCGGATAATGAAGTCCAAGAAAGCTGCCGATGCCGCCCTTGGCGCTTTCCGCCACCACCTCGCCGGAACCGCTTGGTGAGAATCGATAGACCATAACTCTGTCGAATCCCATCAACGCCCTTACCTGCCGGGCGCCTTCGTTGAAGAAGGCAGTCATGTCGTCGGCCTGTTCCAGGCGGCTGACCATCCCTCTCACCGTGCCGGTGGCGTCCCCATAGTCATGCTCGGTGCTTGGTTCCGCCTCCAGGATCACGCGAGATCCGGAGAGGTGCAGTGCGATGTCAAAGGGTTTGCCACCATTCTGAAGCTGCATCCGGAATACTCGTTCCAGCGCATTGGGGCCGCGCAGAAGCGCAAGGCGGTTGCGAAGCGCATGAATCGCTTCCCTAGTGAGCAATTCCGACGCCGGGCGGCCAATGAGACCCCGTTCGTCGATCGTCAGGAACTGATCGGCATTTGCCGATGCGTTAGAGATGATCCAATCGGCAGTGAGGACTAGCAAGAATCCGATCGGCTGGATCGCGCCCAGCAAATGAATCGGTTCGCGGTCGCAATTCGTAAGGTCGACCTGCGTTTCGTGGGTAACGGATTTCACAGGCCCGCCTCCCGCGCGGCATCCAGGAAGATGCCAAAGCAAAATCGTGCTGCGTCCTTTGCGTCGCTGACCCGTCCATCGGTGTTGAGATGTTTTTCAAGCGCTGCAGCGACTTCCGGCCATCGGTCGAGACTGCGATCGTTTAGATAATCGGTCGGCAGACCATCGCCGACCTGGCGCCTCAGGACACGCGCACCGAGACGCGATCCCTCAAGCACGTAAGCGGCGCCGAGCATCGCGCCAATGCCATCGAATTCCGGTGCGGGAGAGGGGCGTGGCATGGGCTCGCCCAAGGCGGCGAGGTCGGCCGCGATATGCAATGAGCGGCCGTCCTTATTCCAACCCGCGACCCAATGGCTCAGGCCAGCACGAGCCAGTCCGCATTCAATCGGTGGAACGGCTCGTGCATGGAGCTTGAGGAAGGCTCGATAATCTTCGTCCCGCGACAGATCGAGCCGCGATATCCGCGAGTCCAAGTCCTGATGGAAGTCGTGAGTGGCTTCCTTGAGGGCAAATCTATTGGTCACGGGCGGGTAAGGTCCATGTTGTCAGCTTTACGATTCAGGGTGACCACACAGGCCATTCCCGCGATTCAGCACTGGCGATGCCAAACCGTCGAACGGCCGACAGGTTTCATGGTTCCGGCAAGGCAACAATTGCTGGATTTGTCACGAAAAAGGCCCCGCATCGCTGCGGGGCCTTCTTGTTTTTGGGTGGGGAGCGCTGGGCCCGCCGAGCGCGGCCCCTCCACCATCCGCCTTCGCCAAAGCTTCGGCGGACGGTCCCCCTCCCCGAGCGAGCTCGGGGAGGATTTTAGCGCTTACTCGTCGTCGTTGCGCAGGAACGCAGGCGCGAACTCGGGCGCGGGGCCTTCGTCGTTGCCTTCGCGGTCGCGGCGGGGGCCTCGGTCGCCACGGTCACCGCGCGGGCCTCGGTCTCCGCGATCACCGCGGGGGCCTCGGTCGTCACGATCACGACGGGGGCCACGGTCTCCACGATCGCCGCGGTCACGGCGGGGGCCGCGATCGCCACGGTCTCCGCGCGGGCCACGGTCGCCGCCTTCACGCGGTTCGCGGGGCGGGCGGGTGTCTTCCAGCTCGGCTCCGGTTTCCTGGTCGACCAGGCGCATCGACAGGCGGACCTTGCCGCGCTGGTCGACTTCGAGGAGCTTGACCTTCACTTCCTGGCCTTCGGTCAGGACGTCGCGGACATTCTCGACCCGCTCGTTCTTGATTTCCGAGACGTGGACCAGCCCGTCCTTGCCGGGCATGAAGGTCACGAAGGCGCCGAAATCGACGATGTTGGCGACCTTGCCGGTGTAGACGGTGCCGACTTCCGGCTCGGCGACGATGCCGATGATCCACTGGCGGGCGGCCTCGATCTGACTGAGGTCGGACGAGCTGATCTTGATCAGGCCCTCGTCGTCGATGTCGACCTTGGCGCCGGTCGTCGCGACGATCTCGCGGATGACCTTGCCGCCGGTGCCGATCACTTCGCGGATCTTGTCCTTGGCGATCTGCATCGTTTCGATCCGCGGCGCGTGGGCCGACAGCTCTTCACGGGTGTGGTCGAGCGCCTTGGCCATTTCGCCGAGGATGTGCGCGCGGCCGTCCTTCGCCTGGGCGAGGGCGACCTTCATGATCTCCTCGGTGATGCCGGCGACCTTGATGTCCATCTGAAGGCTGGTGATGCCTTCCGACGTTCCGGCGACCTTGAAGTCCATGTCGCCGAGGTGGTCCTCGTCGCCCAGGATGTCGCTGATCACCGCGAAGTCCTTGCCTTC
>CBFGLY010000100.1:0-5222 GCA_965649725.1 uncultured Sphingomonas sp. | reverse complement strand
AGTCACCAAAATGAAACGGGCCGCCGGTCGCCCGACAGCCCGTCTCGAAACAGAACGTAAACGCGATGTTAACCGAGCGAGGCGACCCGCTTGGTCAGGCGCGAGAACTTCCGCGAAGCGGTGTTCTTGTGCATCACGCCGCGCGCGACTCCGCGAGCCATTTCCGGCTGGGCCTTCTTCAGCGCGTCCAGCGCATCGTCCTTCTTGCCCGAGGCAATCGCCGATTCGACGGCCTTGATGAAGGTCCGGATACGGCTGACGCGGGCGCCGTTGATCGCTGCCCGGTTGGCGTTGCGGCGGATGCGCTTCTTGGCTTGCGGCGTGTTCGCCATCTAAAAATCCTTGATATTCCAAAATGAAAGCGGCGCGCGCCCAGGGGGCCGCACCGGCGTGGCGCTTCCCCTAGCGTCGAGGGGGCGAATCGTCAACCGCTCCTTCGCTAACGCTGGCAGGAGGGGCAGTAGAAGGTCGAGCGTCCGCCCTGGACGATCCGGCGGACATGGCCATCGCATCCGCCCCGGCACGGCTCCCCTTCCCGGTCGTAGACGTCGAACTGCTTCGAGAAATAGCCGAGCTCGCCATCGGGCGCGGCGAAGTCCTTGAGCGTCGATCCGCCTGCGCGAATAGCATCTTCCAGAACCGCCGGGATCGCGTCGGCAAGCGCGTCGAGCTTGGCCTTGCTCACTTTTCCGGCGGGTTTTCGCGGATCGATGCGCGCCCTGAACAGCGCTTCGCACGCATAGATATTGCCGATCCCGGCCACCACGCGCTGATCGAGCAAGAGCAGCTTCACGGCAGCGATCCTGTCCTTGAATTTCGCCTTTAGCCACGAACCATCAATCGTTCCGCCAAGCGGCTCCGGCCCCAGCGCCTTGAAGGCCGGCCAATCGGAAAGCTCGTCGGTCGGCACGAGGTCGACCGACCCGAAGCGGCGCGGATCGCGGAGGCTCAGCCGCCTGCCCTCGTCGGTTTCAATCAGCAGATGGTCATGCTTGCCGATATCGGTCGGATCGACCCGCCAATGGCCTGACATGCCGAGATGAAAGACCAAAGTGTCGCCGCGGTCCGTATCGATCAGTCCATATTTGGCGCGACGGCCCAATGAGGTGACACGCGCTCCGGTTAGACGCTGTCCTAGGTCAGGCGGAAACGGCCGCCTGAGGTCGCCCCGCCTCGGCTCGACGCGGCGAAGGCGCTGGCCCTTCAGTACCTTCTCCAACCCGCGCACGGTGGTTTCGACTTCGGGCAATTCCGGCATGCGGGGCATATGGCGGAGCCGCGCCAAGCCCGCTAGAGGCCTTGCCATGAGTGACAAGGTCAATTTCGGCGACGAGCTGGTCAGCCCCGAGGAAAAGACGAAGCGCGTCGGCGGCGTCTTCACGTCGGTCGCCCGCAACTACGACCTGATGAACGACCTCATGTCGGGCGGGATGCATCGCCTGTGGAAGGATCGCTTCGTCGCCAAGGTGAAGCCGCGGCCGGGAGAGCAGATCCTCGACATGGCGGGCGGCACCGGCGACATCGCCTTTCGAATGGCCGCCAAGGGCGCGCGGGTCACGGTCAGCGACATCAACCCGGACATGCTCGAGGTTGGCATGGAGCGCGCGACCAAGCGCGGGATCGACGGCCTCACCTGGCAGGTCGAAAATGCCGAGAAGCTGAGCTTCGCCGATGCAAGCTTCGACGCCTATACGATCGCCTTCGGAATCCGGAATGTGACCGACATCCCCGCCGCGCTGCGCGAGGCGCATCGGGTCCTGAAGCGTGGCGGACGATTCTACGTGCTGGAATTCTCGACCAGCGAATGGCCGGGCTTCGGCGAGCTTTACGACCGCTATTCGCAGCATCTCATCCCGAAGATCGGCAAGGCCGTCGCGAAGGACGAGGAAAGCTATCGCTATCTGGTCGAATCGATCCGTCGCTTCCCCAGGATGCAGGACTTCCGCCGAATGATCGAAGAGGCCGGGTTCAAGTCAACCAGCGTCGAGCCGATCCTGGGCGGTCTGGTCGCGATCCACGGCGGATGGAAAATCTGATTTGACCGCCTCCGTCACGCATCTTTGGCGCCTCCTGAAATGGGGAAGGACGCTGGCCCGTCACGGCGCGTTGCAGGGAATCGAGCGCGATCCGCTGACCCCGCCCAACGTTCGGCGTCTCGTTCGCGTCGCCCGCTTCGGCACTCGACAACCTGCGGTGCCCGATTATGCCGCCGCGCTCCAGGCGATCGGGCCGGCGGCGATCAAGCTAGGCCAGGCCCTTGCAACGCGGCCGGACCTGGTCGGCGAGGATGCCGCCGCCAATCTTCTCCAGCTGCAGGATTCCCTGCCGCCGTCCCCCTTCCCGGCCGTCCGAATGGCCGTCGAGGCCGCGCTCGGCGCTCCGCTCGAAAGCCTCTTTTCGCGGTTTGACGAGGAACCGGTTGGAGCGGCCTCGATCGCGCAGGTCCACCGCGCGGTGACGACCGAAGGCCGCGACGTCGCGGTCAAGGTTCTTCGTCCCGGGATCGAGGAAGAATTCGCCCGCGCGCTGGAAACCTATGAATGGGCGGCGGCGCATGTCGAGGTGCACGGCGGCGGCGAGGCGGAACGGCTCCGGCCGCGAATGGTCATCGCCCATTTCAAGCAATGGACCCGGCGCGAGCTCGACCTTCAGCGAGAGGCAGCGTCGGCATCGGAACTGCGCGACAATATGGTCGCCGAGCCCGGCTTTCACGTGCCCGAGATCGACTGGCGCCGGACCGCGCGGCGAGTCCTAACGCTGGAATGGCTGGACGGGATCAAGCTGTCCAAGCGCGACGAGCTGATTGCGGCCGGGCATGATCCAAGGCAGCTTGCGACAATCCTGGTCCGGGCCTTCCTGCGCCAGGCCGTGGTCGACGGCTATTTCCATGCCGACCTTCACCAGGGCAATTTGTTCGCGCTGGATGACGGCCGGCTGGCCGCGGTCGATTTCGGGATCATGGGCCGCATCGACCGGCAGGCGCGGCTGTGGCTCGCGGAAATCCTCTACGGCCTGATCACCGGCGACTATCGCCGGGTCGCGGAGATCCACTTCGAAGCGCAATATGTGCCGCCGCACCATAATGTCGACGAGTTCGCGACCGCGCTCCGGGCCGTCGGCGAGCCGATCCGCGGCCTTCCGGTCAAGGACATCAGCATCGGGCGGATGCTCGACGGCCTCTTCTCGATCACCCGCGACTTCGACATGCAGACGCAGCCGCACCTGCTGCTGCTGCAAAAGACGATGGTGATGGAGGAAGGCGTCGCGACCGCGCTCGATCCGGACATCAACATGTGGGAAGCCGCCGAGCCCTTCCTGAAGGACTGGCTGCGGACCGAGCTTGGCCCCGAAGCCTATTATGCCGACAGAATCGTCGAGACGGTTCGGGCCTTCAAGCTGATCCCGGACCTCATCCGGCGGATCGATGCCGCCTATCCGCCCCCCGGCGCCGCTCCGCCTCCTCCGCCGCTGGCGGACGTCGCGGTGATCGAGCGGAAGGCATGGCTTGGCCCGTTCCTTTTGGCGCTCGCGTCGGCGGTCATCGCAGCCGGAGCGACCTGGCTCATGGTCGGATAGGTGGATTCGGGGGCGCTTCCGACCCGCTACGAGCGCTGGACGCGCGGGCCTGCGATTGCGCTCATAGCCGCCCTGGTTGCGCTATTGATCTTCGCCTGCTGGTCGCCGGCCGATGCGCCAGCCCCAAAGCTTCGCGCGTCCCCGGCGCAGCACAGCGACCTTCAGCTCTATCGCGACATCATCAAGGGCGTCGCCGACGGCGGCGGCTATTATGAGGTCGCGGCCAAGGAGCAGAGGGCCGCGGGCTATCCTCTCAAGCCCTTCTACACGTTCCGCCTGCCGACCCACGCGATCGTCTACGCGGCGCTCGGCGAGCGGGTGATGATCGTCATCGTCTGGGCGCTGTGCGCGGGCCTGATGGTCGCATGGTGGTTCAAGCTGCGGCCGGTGCTGCCGTTGCCACTTCTCGGAGCCGCCATGTTCCTGATGGCGGGCGGGCTGGGCGGTCTGCTCCAGCCGATGACCGGGCTGTTCCACGAAAGCTGGGCGGCGATCCTGCTCGCGCTGATGATCGCGCTCAGGCGGCCGGGCCATGCCTGGCCGGCGATGATCGCGGGAGGGGCGGCGCTGATGGTTCGCGAACTGGCCTTGCCGATGATCCTGGCGATGGGCGGCCTGGCGCTGATCGAAAAGCGCTGGCGCGAAGCAGCGGGCTGGGCGGCGATCGTCGCCTTGTTTGGAGCCTATCTCGCGCTCCATGCCCATTGGGTCTCGCAGGTCGTCATGCCCGGCGATCCCTGGTCGCAGGGATGGTCGCGCCAGTTGGGCCTGCATTTCGCGCTGAAGAGCATCGCCAAGGTGACGTTCGGAATCCGGCTGCCGGACGCGCTCGCGGCGGGTCTTCTTGTCCTGTCATTATTCGGCTGGGCTTCGGTTCGCTCGGGCTGGGCGCTGAGGGGCTTCCTGCTCCTGCTCGGCTATGGAGCGATGCTGGCGCTATTCGCCCGTGCCGACACATTCTATTGGGCGCTGATTGCAGCGCCGCTGTCTTTCGCCGGCCTCGCCTTCCTGCCCAAGGTCGCACGCGACCTTGCCGAAGCCCTGCGCCGCGCCCCATATCCCAAGGCATGAGCCGGGTTCTTCTCATCGTCGGCGGCGGCATTGCCGCCTACAAGGCAGCCGAGCTGGTGCGCCTACTGCGCAAAGAGGGGCATGAGGTCACGCCGGTGCTCACCGAGGGCGGGTCGCATTTCGTCACCCCGATGAGCCTCGCAGCGCTGGCGGAAAGCCCGGTCTACACCTCGCTTTGGGACCTGAAGGACGAGGCGGAGATGGGCCATATCCAGCTCAGCCGCGCGGCGGACCTGGTCCTTGTCTGCCCGGCCACCGCCGACCTGATCGCCCGGATGGCCGGCGGTCAGGCCAACGATCTCGCGACGACCATCCTGCTCGCCACCGACAAGCCCGTCTTCGTCGCCCCGGCGATGAACGTGCGGATGTGGCAGCATGAGGCGACGCGGGCCAATATCGCCACTCTGCGCGAGCGCGGGGTGACGGTGATCGAGCCCGATGAAGGCCCCATGGCCTGCGGGGAATATGGGCCGGGACGGCTTCCGGAACCGGCGGATATTTTAGCCAAGCTCCTCCCTGCGAGCATAGCTCGTGGGGAGGGGGACCATGCGCAGCATGGTGGAGGGGCCCCCACG
>CBFGLY010000099.1:0-5300 GCA_965649725.1 uncultured Sphingomonas sp. | reverse complement strand
CTGGGGGCGGTCAAAGAGGCCACTGGCGATGAGGCGGCCGGCGCCCTATGTGCGGACCGGTAAGGAGCCCATCATGCAGTCGCAAAACAGGATGTTCGACGATCTCGCCAAGATGATGAACGGCGTGGCCGGCACCATGGCCGGCATGGGTCGCGAGGCCGAATCGTCGCTTCGCGAGAAGATGCGCGAATGGGTTGGCGGAATGGACTTCGTCAGCCGCGACGAATTTGAAGCGGTCAAGGCGATGGCCATTGCCGCGCGCGAAGAGAATGATGCGCTGAGGCAGCGGATCGACGCGCTCGAAGGAGGCTCGAAACCGAAAGCCTCGAAGCCGAAGCCGGGAGCGAAATCCTGACCGAAGTCGCCGAAAATGAAGAGCGCGACGACGGCGCTCCGATCGAGGTGCTCGAACAATATTTCGAGGCCCGGGGCTGGGCGTGCGAGCGCGCCGGCGATGGTGAGATCATCGCTTCGGCAACGGGAAGCTGGGCGCAATATGAGCTTCGCGGCGTATGGCGCAGCGAGGACCAGGTCCTCCAATTCCTCGCCTTTCCCGACATCAAGGTCGGGGCTGAAAAAAGGGCCGCGATCTACGAAACGCTGGGCCTCATCAACGAGCAGCTCTGGCTGGGCCATTTCGAGCTTTGGTCGGGGTCCGGCCTGATCGTGTTCCGCCACGCCGCGCTGGTCGGCGAGAATGACACGATGACCTTCGAGCAGGCCGAGGCGATCAGCGAGGCGGCGATCGAGGAGTGCGAGCGCTTCTATCCGGTATTCCAGTTCGTCCTGTGGGGCGGAAAATCGCCCGGCGACGCCATTTCCGCGGCGCTGATCGACACGGCCGGCGAGGCTTAGGCTTGACGGCCGTTTTCCCGGCGCCGGCCTGGCTGGTCGGCTGCGGCAACATGGCCGGCGCAATGGTCGAGGGCTGGCGGGCCGGAGGAGTGGACCTCTCGCCCGTCACCGTAATTCGCCCGAGCGGGACGCCGGTCGAGGGCGTCAAGACATTGTCCGATTATCCGGACGAGCAGCCGCGCTTCGTCATGCTCGGTTTCAAGCCCCAGAAGCTGGATGAAGTGACGCCGCTCCTCGCCCCTCGCGTCGGGCCCGAAGCGACCCTCGTCTCGATGCTTGCCGGAGTGTCAGCGTCCACCTTGCGCTCCAGGTTCCCGGATTCGAAAGCGATCGTCCGGATCATGCCCAACTTGCCGGTCGCGCAGGTGCAGGGGGTGACTGCCATCTATTCGGCCGACGGCGATCAGGATCGGCTGGATGACGTCCGCCAACTGATGGCGTCGCTCGGCATGATCGCCTGGTGCGAAAGCGAGGAGGAGCTCAGCGTGATCGGGGCCGTGGCCTCTGCGGGCATGGCTTATGTCGCCCGCTTTGCGGCGGCTCTGGCAAGAGGTGGCGAAAATCTGAGGCTGCGTCCGGTCCTTGCCCGAATGGTCGCCGAACAAACGCTGATCGGAACCGCTGCTTTCGCTGCCGCCACCGGCAATCACATGGACGAAATCGCCCGAAAAGTCGCCAGTCCCAAGGGAACGACCGAACAGGGACTGGCCGTCCTCGATGCGCCGGACGGACTTCAGCCGCTCGTCGACAGGACGCTGGAGGCCGCCATCCGGCGCGGCCGCGAACTGGCCGCCGAGGCGGACCGGCGCGATTGACGGTCTGACGCCGCTCCCCTAGCGCGAAAGGCAGCTTCAAGAGGAAAGACATGGCCGATACGCTTAGCTTCGACGATCGTGACGGATGGATCTGGTTCGACGGCAAGCTGGTCCCGTGGCGAGAAGCCAATGTCCATGTCCTGACCCACGCGCTGCACTATGCCTCGTCGGTGTTCGAAGGGCAGCGCGCCTATGGCGGCGTGATCTTCCGTCTTAGCGACCACAGCGCGCGCCTTCGCAAGTCGGCCGAGCTGCTGGGTTTCGAAATCCCCTGGTCGGTCGAGGAAATCGACGCTGCCTGCAACGAGGTGGTGAAGGCGAACGGCTTTACCGACGCCTATGTCCGCCCGGTCGCCTGGCGCGGCTCGGAGCAGATGGGGGTCAGCCCGAAGGGCACCAAGCCGCACCTGGCCATCGCCGCCTGGGAATGGGGCAAATATTTCGCGCCGGAGATCGCGGCCAAGGGGCTACGTCTCGACATCGCTCCGTGGCGCCGGCCGGCTCCCTACACTGCGCCAGTGCACAGCAAGGCGGCCGGACTCTACATGATCGCCACGCTGTCGAAGAAGCACGCCGACGAGCGCGGCTATGACGACGCGCTGATGTTCGACTGGCGGGGGCAGGTGGCCGAAGCGACCGGCGCCAATGCCTTCTTCATCAAGGACGGCGCGCTCTACACGCCGACGCCGGACTGCTTCCTCAACGGGATTACGCGCCAGACGGTGATGGACCTCGCCCGCCGCCGTGGCGTCGAGGTGATCGAGAAGGCGATCTGGCCGGAGGAGCTGGAGGGTTTCCAGCAGATGTTCATCACCGGCTCCGCCGCCGAGGTGACCTTCATCCAATCGGCCGGCCCGTGGAATTTCGAGATCGGCGATCTCTCCCGGCAGCTTGCGCAGGACTATGACGACCTGGTCAACCGCCGCCTGAACAGCTGATTCCGCCTGCTCCGGGGCCGTTCATTGTTTCTTCGCATTCTGGACGTTATGCCATTGCCGCCGGGTCAAAAAATGTGGGCGGAAACGAGTAATCGTGGCGGGGGCGTCTTACACTTCTTCCAGCAATAGCCGAGCCTCGACGCGGCAGCTCCGCTGGCGCGAGCTCCTGTCCATGGCGCCGCCCAGGGATTGGGTATCGCGCGCGGTTCGCCAGGCCCAGCTCGACGCGCTCGTCCGGCTCGTCCCAGCCACCGTCGCCGTCCAGATCCTGACCGCGGCCGTCCTGGTCGTCGGCCTGCGGGACTCGGTCGACAGTTTCCAGCTTGGCTTGTGGTTCGGCGGTGCGCTGCTGCTCTGCTTCATGCGCGGGGTACGGGCCGTGCGCCTGCGCCTCGATCCCGAATATGCCGAGCGGCATCCCGCCCAGCTTGGAGCGATTTGCACGATTATCGGCACCCTCGCCGCGCTGTGGCTGGTGCCGCCTCTCTTCTGGTTCGACTCCGCCCAGCCGATGGAGCGCATCTTCATGTGCGTGACCATGGCGGCGCTGGTCAGCGCCGGAAGCGTGACCCTGGTAACCGTCCCCCAGGCCGCGATCATCTATATCGGCGTTCTCACCGTCGGCTGCGCGACCCTCGCCCTGAAGTTCGACAGCCGCGCGATGTTCGGGCTGACCTTCGTCTATACCGGCGTGCTGGCGATCAACGTGCTGAGCAGCGCCCGGCAATTCATCGCCCACGCCCGCGACCGGATCGAGCTTCGCGAGCAAGGGGAAATCATCAAGCTGCTGCGCGAGTTCGAGGCATCGGGCTCAGGCGGCTTGTGGGAACTCGATAGCCGGCTCTGCTTCGTCAAAATGTCGCCGGAGCTGCTCGCGTCGATCGGAATGACCGAAGATCGGGTGGTCGGCAGGCACTGCTACACGCTGCTCGATCCTGAAGGGCGGATCGCGGCCATGTCGACCGGCATGCGCAACCTGTTCAGCGACCTGAAGGACGGCATAGCCTTCCGCGATCGCGCAATCCCGTCGATGGACCGCAAGCGCTGGTGGTCGCTGTCCGGAAAACCGATCATCGATGAGCGCGGCTCGCTGGTCGGGTGGCGCGGAGTCGCCTCCGACATCACCGAGTCCCGCCTTTCCGGCGACGATTCCGTCCGCGCCGCGCGAACCGATCCGCTGACTGGCCTCGCCAACCGCCTGCTGGTCCGCGAGCTGCTCGAGGAAGCAGTGATGCGCCAGTGGGAAGAGCAGGGCGGCTGCGCCTTGCTGCTGGTCGACCTCGACCGGTTCAAGCTGGTCAACGACACGCTCGGCCACGCCATCGGCGATCAGCTTCTGGTCGAAGTGGGCCGCCGATTGCAGGCCGCCGTCGGCCAGGGCGGCCGTGTCGGACGGATCGGCGGCGACGAGTTCGCCATCGTGTGGACCGGAACCAGCGATCGCGGCCACCTGGCGACGGTCGCAGGCCATATCGTCGCCGAGCTGTCCAAGAGCGTCTCGATCGGAGCGGCGACGCTCCACGTCGGCGCCACCATCGGCATCGCGGTCTGCCCCGCCGATGGAATGCGCGAGGAGCAGCTGATGCGCAGCGCGGACCTTGCGCTCTACCGCGCGAAGGAAGCCGGGCGCGGCGGCCATGCCTTCTTCGAACGCTATATGTTCGACGAGGCCGAGGATCACCGGCTCCTGGAACAGGACGTGCGCGAGGCGCTGAACGGCAACGCGCTGACGCTTGCCTATCAGCCGATCATCGACAGCGCTTCGGGCGAAGTCGTGGCGCGCGAGGCGCTGTTGCGCTGGCGCCATCCCAAGCGCGGCGACATCCCGCCCGACCAGTTCGTTCCGATCATCGAGGATGCGGGCCTCATCCACCAGATCGGCGACTGGGTTATCCGCGAGGCATGCGCCGAAGCCGCGCGATGGGACCGGGACCTGCGGGTCGCGGTCAACATCTCGGCGGCCCAATTGACCGGCGCCGGACTGGCGAAGACGGTCCTTGGCGCGCTTGCCGCGACGCGGCTCGATCCGAGCCGGCTGGAGCTGGAAGTGACGGAAAGCGTCTTCCTTGGGGACGATGCCGCGACGCTCGCCTCGCTCGAGCGGCTGCGGGCGCTTGGCGTCCGGCTGGTCCTGGACGACTTCGGCAAGGGATATAGCAGCTTCGGCTATTTAAGCCGCGCCAAGTTCGCCAAGATCAAGATCGACCAGAGCTTCGTCCGGGGAGCGGCGGAAGGCGCGACGGACTGTGCCGCGATCGTCCATGCCATCCTCGCCCTGGCGCGGGGATTGGGCGTGGAGACAACCGCCGAGGGCGTGGAGACCGAGCTGCAGGCGAGCGTGATGCGGCGCCTCGGCTGCACCCAGCTGCAAGGCTTCCATTTCGGCCGGCCAGTGCCCGCCGACCAGCTCGTCGATGATGTTCCGGAGGATCGCCGGCACATCGCCTGACCCTCTTTCCTTAACCCGCGCAGCAGCTATAAGCCGCCCCGCGAACGACGCCCGGTCCCTCGGGCGGCCCATGCTGGGGCGTCGCCAAGTGGTAAGGCACCGGTTTTTGGTACCGGTATTCGCAGGTTCGAATCCTGCCGCCCCAGCCAATCGCTCAGCCGATGCCTCGGCCGATCAGCTCCTTCATAATTTCGCTGGTGCCGCCGTAGATTCGGGCGACGCGGGCGTCGCGCCACAGGCGGG
>CBFGLY010000098.1:0-5343 GCA_965649725.1 uncultured Sphingomonas sp. | reverse complement strand
GCCGGCGCGACCCGCGCAACCGGCTACAGCTGCTCGGCCAGCGTCGTGGCGGGAGAGGGCGGATCGATGCAGCGCGACTATGGCTGGCACAGCGCCCGGCATGGTGGCGACCTGGAGGCGCCGGAAGAAATCGGCAGGCGGGCCGCGACGCGGGCCGTGGCTCGGCTCAATCCCCGGGGGGTCAAGCCAGGCGTCCTCCCGGTCCTTTTCGATCCCCGGGTGGCGACGACCTTGATCGGCCACTTCATCGGCGCGATCAGCGGAAGCGCGATCGCCCGCAAGTCGAGCTTCCTGCTCGACGCGTTGGACACTCAGGTGTTCGCCAAGGGCGTGACCATCCACGACGATCCGTTGCGCAAGCGCGGGCTGCGCAGCCGCTCCTTCGACGGCGAGGGCCTGCCGGTCAGGCCGATGGAGCTGGTCAGCGACGGAGTTCTCAACGGCTGGCTCGCGGAAAGCGCCTCGGCGCGGCAGCTGGGAATTGCGCCGACCGGTCATGCGGTCCGCGGCGTTTCCGGAGCTCCCGGCGCCG
Source organism: uncultured Sphingomonas sp. (assembly GCA_965649725.1). GTDB lineage: Bacteria > Pseudomonadota > Alphaproteobacteria > Sphingomonadales > Sphingomonadaceae > Sphingomicrobium. The sequence continues at coordinate 4,811 of CBFGLY010000098.1, read as the reverse complement.
GGCCGGCCAATCTTTATATCGCGCCGGGAAGGCGATCGCGCGAAGAGATGGTTGCCGGCGTTTCCGAAGGCATTCTGGTCACCGAGCTGATCGGGCAAGGAGTCAATGGGGTCACCGGCGATTATTCGCGCGGTGCGGCGGGGTTCCTGATCACCAACGGCGAGATCGGGCCGGCGGTGGCGGAGATCACCATCGCATCCAACCTCAAGCAGATGTTCGCGACGCTAGAGCCGGCGAGCGATTTGCGCTTCAGGCGCGGCGTCGACAGTCCGACCTTGCTGGTCCCGGAAATGACGATCGCCAGCGCCTGAGGCGTCTCAATCAGTCGTCGTGATGGCCGCCCTTCGGTCCTTCGTCGAGCGCCCAGAAGACATGGGTGATCTTCTTGTGACCCGCGCCAAGGTCCTTCACGAACACGTCCGGCCGGCCGAGCCCGTCCTGATGGATCGCCCGTCCCCACTCGGCCGGGCTGTCGCCCGACTCATTGTCCGCGATCGGAGCGGCCGGTGCGCGGCTGCCCGGAGTGCGAATGCCGAAGTCGGTCGCCTGAAGCGCCGAGGCGATCGTGGTCGAGCTGTCGAGATGTCCGTAAATCGTCTCGAGCTGAGCAAAATCATGACTGTTGGGATGTTCGTTTGAAGGCGGGCCATCCGGATCGCTGGTATAATCCATGCAGGTTCCAAGATTGCCGTTGTCGAAATTCTCGTCCTGGTGATCGAGCCCGAAGTCGTGAGCGATCTCCTGGCATGTGACGAGCCTGCGCCAAGCCGGCGTATTATATTGCGCCATGCTGTAATAGGTGTCGTTGAGCTTGGTCGTGGCCTTGGTGATGTGATCGCCATTGGCCCAGATGCTGGCGATGCCAAGCCAGCCGCGCTGGCCGTAGGCCGCGTTGCATGCAAGGATCTTGCCGGTAATCGCGGTGCACTTCTTGGCGCTCACGCCTGCACCGGACTCCTTTACCAGGTTCAAAACCGGAGAAGCGGTCCAATCGCTGATCGCTTCGTTGAGATAGGGATCCCACTGTCCCGATACGGCGTCGACCACCTTGAGAGTGAACGGATTGCTCGTTCGCGCCCAGTGATAATTGCCCCAGCTGTGGTTGGCGAGCGCCGGGCTCACCGACATGGCCGCGCAGGACAATAGCGCGACGCACAACATACCCTTTTTCATGGCCTACCCCCGGCCGGCGAATCGCCCCGACCGCAGCCCCGCCGACCCTGGGCGCCGCGGCAGGGCGAACGCTCTGCCTTCATGACGCCGGAGTCAAGCTTTTGAGTTAACGGATATTTTCCGAAATGGGACTGAGGCCGAGCCGGGCGAATTCGATCTTCGGGCAGCGGTTCATGACGACCTTCAGCCCCGCTGCTTCGGCCCGAGCGGCGGCGGCGGCATCTTCGACGCCAAGCTGCATCCACACCGCTTTCGCGCCGACCTCGATCGCCTGGTCGACGATCGGTCCGACATGCTCGCTCCGGCGGAAGATGTCGACAATGTCGATCGGCTCGCCGATCTGGGAGAGTTCGCGCCAGACATATTCGCCGTGGACATGCTCGCCGGTGATGCGCGGATTAACCGGAATGACCCGGTAGCCCTGGTTCTGAAGGAACTTCATCACTCCGAAGCTGGGACGGTCGGGACTGTCGGACGCTCCAACCAGCGCGATGGTCCGGGCGTTGCGGAGCAGGTCGGCGATGTCGTCAGGGTTGGTCAGGGGCACGAAAAACTCCTTCGAAGCGAACAATGCCTCAGGCGCCGACTTTCTCCAATTGGGCGAGCATTTCGCGAGCGATCGCTTCGAACGCGGTCGCTGCCGCGCCGCCCTCGGCCGCAGGCGGGCGCCCGGCATCCGAAGCCTCGCGAAGGCTTGCGGAGAGAGGCAGCCGGCCGAGGAAGGGCACGCCCAGCTTCGCCGCCGATGCCTCGGCGCCGCCCTGTCCGAAGGGGTCGCTGCTTTCCCCGCAATGAGGGCAGGAATAGCCGGACATATTCTCGACGATTCCGAGCACCGGCACGCTCGTCTTGCCGAACAGGTCGATGGCCCGGGTGGCATCGATCAGGGAGAGGTCCTGCGGCGTGGAGACGATCACGGCACCGTCCGGCCGCGCCTTGGCAACCAGCGACAGCTGCACGTCCCCCGTTCCCGGCGGGAGGTCGACGAGCAGGATTTCGCAATCGCCCCAGTCCGCCTCGATCAATTGATTGAGAGCGCTGGTCGCCATCGGCCCGCGCCAGGCGAGCGCGGTTCCGGGCGATACCAGCTGGCCGACCGAAAGCAGCTTGACGCCATAGCGGGTGTCGACCGGGAACAGCTTTTCCTTCTCGGCCTCCGGCTTGGAATGGGAGTCCAGCAAGGTCGGCTGCGACGGTCCGTAAATGTCGGCGTCGATCAGCCCGACGCGCTTGCCCATTCGCGCGAGCGTGACGGCGAGGTTGGCCGTCAAGGTCGACTTGCCGACGCCGCCCTTGCCCGATCCGATCGCGATGACGGTCCGCTCGGGCTTGGTTGCGGTGAGGGCGATCCGGGCTTCCGTCGCGCCCGGGGCGCCGAGCGCCGCTTGTTTCAACCGCGTTTCCAGGGCCGCGCGCTCGGCGGCGGAGAGCCCGCTTGCGTCGGCGACGATCGTGGCAACGCTTCCGCTGAGCTTGCGCGACCGGATACGTCCGGCGTCCGGAAGCGCGTCAAGCAGGCTCAGCGGGTCATCCTGGATCATGGCGGCGCCTTAATCGCCTTTTCGACGGGCGGCACTGTTTTTCGGCGAAACCCTACCTATTATGGGGCCATGACCGTCTTTTCCGGGTGGGCCGCGCGCGGACGCGCCTTTTTCAGCGACAATAAGGGGCCCTGGGGCGCTCCGCCCTCGGGTGGCGGGCAGGAACCGCCGTCCGACGACGGTCCTTCGGGGCCTTGGGGCGAGCCGCCGAAGCGCCGGCCTTCGGCAGGCCGGACTCCGGTGTCGTCGCTCGACGATTTCCTGAAGAAGAGCCGCGGCAGGCTCGGCGGCGGGCCCGGCGGAGGGATCGGCTTCGGCGGAAAGCCCGACCGTTCCTTCATCATGTGGGCCGTCATCGCAGTCGCGGTCCTGTGGCTGTTGTTCACCACCATGCACAGCATTTCCGGACAGGAGCGCGGGGTCGTCACGCGCTTCGGTCGCTACAGCCACACGCTGTCGCCCGGCGTCGGCCTGACTCTGCCGTCGCCGATCGACCGGGTCCAGAAGATCAATGTCGAGGACATCCGCGAGGTGAATCTGGGGTCGGCGGCGGAGGAAACGCTGATGCTGACCGGCGACCAGAATTTGATCGACATCGCCTATCAGGTCCGCTGGAACATCCGCGATCCCGAGCAATATCTCTACGAGCTGGCGCAGCCCGAAGACACGATCCGCCAGGTCGCGGAAAGCGCGATGCGGCAGATCATCTCCCAGGTCACCTTGCAGGACGCGATGGGCGCCGCGCGCGGCGACATCGAGGCGCGGGTGCAGGAAGAGATGCAGCAGACGCTGGACAGCTATCACAGCGGCGTGGTGATCCAGGGCGTCGCGGTCCGGCAGGCGGATCCGCCCGCCCTGGTCAACGACGCGTTCAAGGAAGTGACGGCGGCACAGCAGAAGGCGCAGACCGAGGTCAACAACGCCACTGCCTACGCGCTCCAGCTGCGCCAGATCGCGCAGGGCGAAGCGACCGCCTTCGACAAGGTCTACGAGCAATATAAGCTGGCGCCGGAAGTGACCCGGCGGCGCATGTATTACGAAACGATGGAACGGGTGCTCCGCAACGTCGACAAGACGGTGGTCGAAACGCCCGGCGTCACTCCCTATCTGCCGCTCGGCGAAGTCCGGCGATCGACCCCGCGGGAGGCCAGCCAATGATCGACGCCATCCGCCGCCACCCCTTCGCCTGGGCAATGACCGGCTTTGCGCTGCTGCTGCTTCTCCTGACGTCGGTCTCGATCGTCCCGGAGACCCGCCAGGGAGTCGTCGCCCGCTTCGGCAAGCCGGTCCGGATCATCAACCGCTACCAGGAAGGCAGCCGGTTCGGCGGGCGCGGGGCGGGACTCGCTTTCCGAATCCCGTTTGCCGAGAATATCGTCTGGATCGACAAGCGCGTGCGCGATCTCGACATGGACAAGCAGCAGGTGCTGTCGACCGACCAGCGGCGGCTGGAGGTCGATGCCTTCGCCCGCTACCGCGTCGTCGACCCGTTGCGCATGTATCTCGCCGCCCGCTCGGTCGACCGGGTGGAGCAGGCGATGAAGCCGATCCTCGGCTCCCAGCTCCGCAACGAGCTTGGCAAGCGGCCGTTCGCCTCGCTGCTGTCGCCCGAGCGCGAAGGGGCGATGGAGAATATCCGCGCCGGCCTCAACCGCGTGGCCCGGCAATATGGGGTCGAGGTGGTCGACGTCAGGATCAAGAAGGCCGACCTTCCGGGCGGTACGCCGCTCGAGTCCGCCTATGAGCGGATGCGCACCGCGCGCCAGCAGGAAGCGCGGTCGATCGAGGCCGAGGGCCAGAAGCGCGCCTCGATCATCCGCGCCGAGGCCGATGCCGAAGCTGCGCGAATCTATGCGGCGGCATTCGGCAAGGATCCGGAGTTCTACGATTTCTACCGGGCGATGCAGTCCTACCAGGCGACCTTCCTGCCCAACGCGCAAGGCAAGGGCGGGCAGACCAACATCATCTTGTCGCCGAACAACAGCTATTTGAAGGAATTCACTGGACGCTAGGACCCGTCCCTGTTCAATTCGCGTTCATGCGCTTGACCTAGCGTCGCGGATGCAAACGCCAGAGCCAAGCGAGGATTTTGAATGA
>CBFGLY010000097.1:0-5390 GCA_965649725.1 uncultured Sphingomonas sp. | reverse complement strand
CGAGTGAATACGCCGCGGTTGCCCTTCAGATAATTGTTCCAGGCCTTGTCGTCGATCTCGTCGCTCAGGATCTTCTGGACGTCGATCGAGGCCGAGTTCATCGAGTCCATCAGCAACGACACCCGCCGCGCGAACTCCTCGCCGCTGTCCTTGCGCTGCGCCTCGCGGCTGCGCTCGATATGGGCTTCCAGCGCCGCCGCGCTCTGGCCGATGGACAGCATTTGCGCGGTCAGCCGGTCGGACGCTTCGCGGGCGGTCTCGACAGCGCGCGTCGCGACACTGTCCAGCTCGATGAGCTTGGCCTCTACTCCTTCGCGGACCGCCGCTTCGAGAGCGGATCGGGTCGCCTGGCTAAGCTCTCCGGCGCTCTCCGGAATCACCTTGGCGATCGCTTCCCGCGCCCGCTCGGCGGCATGGCTGGCCGCCTCGCGTACCTGGACCAGCGCGGCGACGAGGGCAGGGCCAGTTTCGCCCGACAGGCGGTTGGCCTCGTCGCCGGCCGAGACGATCGCGGCGGTCAGCTCGGCCAGACGCGTCTCGGCCTGGCTGACGCCGAGGTCGACGGACGTCATCAGCGCTGCCAGCCTGTCCTGCTGCGATTCCACGTTGGACGCTCCGGCCTCGATCCGGCTCGCCGCCTCGATCGCTGCATCGCGCATCGAATCGACATGCGGCCGCGCCGCTTCGGCGGAGGCGAGCAGCCGCGCTGCGCCGGCCTCGGCCTGTTCGAGCGTCGCCGCCATTTGCCCTTCCAGCGCCATTCCAAGCTGATCGACGCCCTCGCGAAGAGCCGCGGTCCGCTCGGCCAGGCTCGCAATGCCTTGATCCTGCGAAGAGGCCGCGGCCGATAGCGATTCCAGCTCCGACCGCAGCCGGGACAGGGCGGTTTGGACGTGATTGGCACGCTCGTCGCCGGAGCGGGCAAGGTCGAGGAACCGTTCGTCCAGCGCGGCGAGCCCGACGTCGAGATCCGCCATCAGGCGCTGCGAGGAGCGTTCCTGCTCGGCAATTTTCGAGCTGAGCCCGTCCAGCGCGGCGCCGGCGCTTGCAAGCCGCTCGCCAAGCATTTCGGAAGCGTCGATGCCGGCGCGGCCAATGCCCGCCTGGCTTTGGGCAACCAGAGCGGCGACGGCCGCCGCCTGGGTGTCGATCCCGCCGCGGATCTCCGCCAGCGCCTCGGCCGACCTTGCCAGCAGAGCGTCGACCATCGAGCCGGTTTCGCTCCCCGCGTCCGACACTCGAAGCGCGGCGGCAGCGCCGGCGCTTTCGATATGGGTGAGATGGGCCAGCAGCCGTTCGGACGCCTCGTGGACAACCTCGTCGGCCTGGCGGGCCTGGGCCGCAAGCTGATTGACCTGCGCTTCGAAGCCGGCGGCTTGCTGGGTCGCGGCTTGGCCGGCCTCGCGAAGGGTCGCGGCCATCCGCCGGGCGCTGTCCTCGGCCTGCGGCAGATCGGCCAGGAGGACGCCGATATCGGTCCGCGCCGCTTCCGCCGCACGGTCGAGCGCCGCGCCATGGTCGGCCAGCGCTCGGGAACCCGCGTTCAGCTCGCTGGTGACCGCTCCTAGGCGCGTCGCCGCCTGGTCGCCCAGGCTCATCAGGTCGCCCGCCATCACTCCAAGAGCGGCGTGATTGTCGTCGATCTGCCGCGACAGCGCGCGAAGCACATCCTCCAGCGCCCGGGCCTCGGTCCGCATGGCGATGACGGACCGGGTGAAATGCTCGGCTTCCTTGCGCCGGGTCCGGCCGAACATCAGCCAGACGAGCCCCATCAGCGCCAGCGGCCCGGCAAGGATCGCCAGCCATTGCGCGACCATCGGGCTCGACAGCGGCTGATCGGCCAGCGAGCGGCCCGCGCTCCAGGCCGTGTATCCGGTCCACAGCAGCGCAAGGATGCTTAGCGCCCAGCCGAGCACCATCCGGCCGCCGGCCGTCGCCACCTCATGCTCCTCGCGCGTTTCCGACCAGCTCAGCCGGTCGAATTGCGACGCCTGGCCCAGCTCCTCTCCCTCGACCTGCGGAACGGCTTCATCCTCGTAGGAAGGACGCGGATCGGTGGGCGCGCGATGCGGGCTGATGCTCATGACCGGGGAGTTTACCACCTTTGTTACGAGGGGAAAGCGACAAAAGGGCACAGCCGGGGTGGAAATTGCCGCTGCGCCTGCCCTATGTCGGGTGGTTCAGGGGGAAATCTGTTTTGACGCGGGGAAAGCCATGGCGCTCGGCGCCCTGATCGGTGCCTATCAGGAAGACGATGCGGGCGGGCTTCGCGCGCTGCTTCCGCTCGCCGGCCGGACTCTGATCGAATATCAGGCGCGCTGCCTCGCGGCCGCTGGCGCGGTTCCGATCGTGGTCTTGGTCGAGCGGATTCCTCCTGCCTTGCAGGAAGCCTTCGAACGGCTTCGCGGCGAGGGAATTGCGGTCGTCGCGGTCAGCGAGGGCAGCGAAGCCGCAAGCCGGTTCGAGGCCGGCAGCCAGCTTGTCATGCTGGCCGACGGGATTGCGCCCGACATGGGCGACCTGGGCCGGCTGCTGGAGGAAGATGATTCCGCGATCCTGACGGTGCCAGACGACGACGAACATTCAGGGTTTGAAAGGATCGACGGGTCGCACCGCTGGGCCGGGCTGGCGAAGGTGGACTCGACGATGCTCGGGGCGACTGCGGCGATGCTTGGCGATTGGGATCTTCAGTCCACCTTGCTCCGCCGCGCCGTCCAGGCCGGCGCTCGCCTGCTTCCCTCGTCCCCGGACGAAGGGCGCGGCCCGTTCCTGGCATCGGGCGAGGAAGCGATGGCCGGTTATGAGCGCCGTCTCCTGGTCGCTTCTCGGACCGCCCGGGAAGACGCGGTCAGCCGGTATCTTCTGCCGGTGGTCGAGGAAGCCGCGACCGAGAAGCTGATGGAGACGGGCGTCCGGCCAGCCTGGCTGGTGCAAGTGGCGCTGGGCCTGACGGTCGCCGCCGCTTTTTGCTTCACTCGCGGCTGGCATTGGGCGGCGGTAGCGCTCCTGTTGTTTTCCACGCCCCTGGATCTGGTCGCTCAGCGCCTCGCGGCCTTGCGCCTGAAGCCGCTCAGCCCCGCTATGGCTTCGAAGCGGCTGCTGTGGCCGGCCGCCGGTATCGCTTTGGTCGCGCTGGGATGGTTCGAGGCGCGTCACGGTTCGGGTTGGGGAGCTATGGTCGCTGCAATCTCCGCCGCCGCTTTTGCCGAAGCGGGCCGTCTTGAGTCCGGCGGCTCGGCCGTTCCGCGCGGGGAGTGGCTGTTTTCCCGCCGGACGGCGATCTGGCTGGCGATCCCGTTCGCCGTCGGCGGCTGGTGGAGCGCCTATCTCGGCCTCACCCTTTTCTACTCCGCGGCGAGCTTCTTCGCGATCCAGCATATCAGGCACCGCCTCGAACGCGATTGACCGCGCGTTAACCCCATCTGTTTTATGACGGCGTCATGATGCCCGTGGAATGGCCGCTGGCTGCGTCGGCAGCCGCCCGTCCGAGCGATCCTGCGCGCCTGCGCGCGGGACGCGACCGGCTGGCCATCGTCGCGGCGGACTTCTTCCTCGACGAAAGCGGCCGGCTGACGGACGAGGAGCGGTCGTTGATGGCGGCGATGTTGCGCGGCCTGGTGACGGAGATCGCCGACGAGTTGATCGCAGGACTGCCGCCGATGATGGCTGCCCAGGCCGACACCGCCAGGGACGAAGCCTATCGCAAGCTTCGCAACGCAGGCTTGATGGAACGGACCGGCCTTGTCGCGCTGCTGCTTCGGCGCGCGGACGAGCAGCAGTTGTCGGCGCGGATGGAGCGTGGCGCCGATGCTTCGCTCGCGGCGCTGGTCAGCGACGAGGATGCCGCCGTTGCCGAGGCTGCCATGGGGCTGACCCTTGCGCGCGGCAGGCGCAGGGACCGTTTTGGCCGGCTGGGAATCGAGTTCGACGACCTGGACGCCGAAGACGCGGTTGCTCTGGTCCATGCGGTCGCCGGAGCGTTGCGTGACGGATTGGAGCGGGATTCGGACCAGCCGCTGGGCACTGCCTCCCAGGCTCTTCTCACTCGCTTCGACGAAGGCCGCAGGCTCGAGGCGAGCGTCGCCGCGCTGACCCGGGCGCTGGAGGCAACCGGACGGGCCGGCGACGAGATGGTGCGGCAATTGGCGCAGGAGGGCGATGCGGCGCTGCTGGTGGGACTGCTTGCCCGGCGCGCGGGAATCGACGGCGTCGACGCCTGGAATTTCTTCACCGGTGGAGAGGCGATGCTGCTGGCCCGGCTGGCCGGATGCGATCGCGCGACCGCCGCGCAAATTCTCGCCGCATTCGATTCGATGTTCGGCGCGGCCGCTGCGGACCGGGTGATCGACCAGTTCGACGCGATCGACGAGGAGCGGGTAGAACGCTGCCGCCGCTGGATGCGCCTGGACCGCCATTACCGCATCGCGCGGGACGCGTTGGAGCAGCTTCATGGCTAGCGTTCCGTCCGGAATGGGGCCGGTGGCCGGCCGCGTCGACCGCGAAGGCCGGCTGACGGAGGCGGAGCCGGCGCTCCTCCGCCTGCAGCAGGACGCGGGATCGAAGATCGGAGCGCCGCTTGCCCTTCCTCAACTGGCGGCGGTCGTCCGCTCGGCGATGAAGCTCGGCGTGCCGCTTTCGCGTTCGATCATCGCCGCCTCCGCCGACCAGGATCTCGATCTGTGGGTTCGCGTCGAACCGGACAGCGAGGGGGCGGCGCTGACCGTCGAAGGATGGAAGGCCCGGCCCCCGGCTCCGCCGCGCCTGACGCTGGTCGGAACCGAGCCGGTCGATGACGAAGCCGAGGGCGGCTCCTCGATCAGCTTCACCACCGACCAGGACCTCAGGATCAAGGCGCTCGACGACAAGCTTGCCTCGCGTCTGGGAATCCAGGGAAGCGACGCCATCGGCCTGCCGCTGACCCGCCTGTTCGTGCTGATCGACGACGATGACGGAATGCCGCTTCTGGACGCGATCGGCAGCCGGCAGGATTTCCAGGATCAAGCGGCACGGGTCCGGGGCGCGGCGGACGGTGAGCGGGTGACGCTCAGCGGAACTGTCCTCCAGTCCGGCGGCAAGTTCGCCGGCTACGAAATCCGGGTCGGCATGGACGGAGGGGCGATCGAGCCGGTCGGCATGTTCGACCCCGCGCTCGACGAGGCGCTACGCTCGCCGCTCGATCATATTATTGCCGCCGCGGACCGGATCGTGGACCGCAGCGAGGGGCCGTTGCGCAGCGATTATGCCGCCTATGCCGGAGATATCGCCGCGGCGGGGCGGCACCTGCTTTCCGTCATCCGGTCGATGACCGAGCAGGAAGGCGAGCAATCCGCGCATGTCGACCTGGTCCGCGCGTCGAACGAAGCGGTCCAGCTGGTTCAGGCCCGGGCCGA
>CBFGLY010000096.1:0-5408 GCA_965649725.1 uncultured Sphingomonas sp. | reverse complement strand
TTAGCCAGTGCGGCCCGATCGAGGGCTTCGACGCGAAGATCACCGGCACCAACGATTATGCCGACATCGCCGGCGCCGACGTGGTGATCGTCACCGCCGGCGTTCCGCGCAAGCCGGGCATGAGCCGCGACGACCTTCTCGGAATCAACCTCGGCGTGATGAAGCAGGTCGGCGAGGGCCTGAAGAAATACGCCCCGGACGCCTTCGTGATCTGCATCACCAACCCGCTCGACGCGATGGTCTGGGCGCTCCGCGAATTCTCCGGCCTTCCGCACAACAAGGTCGTCGGCATGGCGGGCGTGCTGGACTCGGCCCGGTTCGCCACCTTCCTGGCTTGGGAGTTCGGCGTGTCGGTCAAGGACGTGAACGCCTTCGTGCTCGGCGGCCACGGCGACACGATGGTCCCGGTGACCAGCTACACGACGGTCAGCGGCATCCCGGTCGACGACCTGGTCAAGATGGGCAAGTCGTCGAAGGAAAAGATCGACGAGATCGTCAAGCGCACCCGCGGCGGAGGCGGCGAGATCGTCGCCCTGCTCAAGACGGGATCGGCCTACTACGCCCCGGCGACCAGCGCGATCGCGATGGCCGAGGCCTATCTCGGCGACCAGAAGCGCATCCTGCCCTGCGCGGTCTACGTTGACGGCAAGTACGGCCTCGATGGCCTTTACGTCGGCGTTCCGACGGTGATCGGCGCGAACGGCGCCGAGGAAATTATCGAGATCGCCCTCGACGACGAAGCCAAGAAGAACCTCGAAGTCAGCGTCGACGCGGTCAAGGAACTGCTGGTGGCCTGCAAGCAGATCGACGGGTCGCTGGCATGAGCATCCTCGTCAACAAGAACACCAAGGTCATCACTCAGGGAATGACCGGCGATACCGGCACGTTCCACACCCAGCAGGCGCTGGCCTACGGGACGCAGATGGTCGCGGGCGTGACTCCCGGTAAGGGCGGCACGACCCATATCGGCCTGCCCGTATTCAACACCGTGCACGAAGCGAAGGAAGCGACCGGCGCCGACGCGTCGGTGATCTATGTCCCGCCGCCCTTCGCCGCGGACTCGATCCTGGAAGCGATCGACGCCGAGGTTCCGCTGATCGTCGCGATCACCGAGGGCATTCCGGTGCTCGACATGGTCAAGGTGAAGCGGGCGCTTTCGGGCTCCAAGTCGCGGCTGATCGGGCCGAACTGCCCGGGCGTGCTGACGCCGGACGAGTGCAAGATCGGCATCATGCCCGGCAACATCTTCAAGAAGGGCAGCGTCGGCGTCGTCTCTCGCTCCGGCACGCTGACCTATGAAGCGGTGTTCCAGACGACCAACGAGGGCCTCGGCCAGACCACCGCGGTCGGCATCGGCGGCGACCCGGTCAACGGCACCAACTTCATCGACGTGCTCGAGCTGTTCCTGGCCGACGACGAGACCAAGTCGATCATCATGATCGGCGAGATCGGCGGAAGCGCGGAGGAAGACGCCGCGCAGTTTCTCGCCGACGAGGCGAAGCGCGGCCGCAAGAAGCCGACGGTCGGCTTCATCGCCGGCCGCACCGCGCCTCCGGGCCGCCGCATGGGCCACGCCGGCGCGATCGTCTCCGGCGGCAAGGGCGGCGCCGAAGACAAGATCGCGGCGATGGAAGCCGCTGGAATCCGCGTCTCCCCAAGCCCATCTGAGCTTGGAACGACGCTCACGGAGCTTCTGAAAGGCTAGTGTTCCCCGGCGAAGGCCGGGGTCCAGGAGCCCCGCAAGGGGCTTCCAGTGCGGAGGTTGGATGAAGGCCGGCTATGTCTACATCATGGCGAGCGGCAAGAATGGAACGATCTACATCGGCTCGACCAGCGAGCTCATTAAACGTGTTTATGAGCATCGCGAAGGGCTGATCGAGGGCTTCACCAAGGAGAATGGGTGCAAGCTACTCGTTTGGTTCGAGGCATATGACGATTTGCAGGAAGCGCGGCGGCGCGAATTGCAGATGAAGGAATGGAAGCGGTCGTGGAAGATCAGGCGGATCGAGGAATCAAATCTTGAGTGGGATGATCTTTATCCGACGCTTTTCTGAACCGGCCTGCGGCCGGTCCTGGGCCCCGGCCTGCGCCGGGGAACAGCAATGATCGCGATCGACCGGGAGCAGGGCCCGAGCTGGGCGCGGCCGAACTGGCCGGTGTCGGTGCTCGACGAGGTGAACGTCGGCCTCGACCCGACCGAGGCGACCATCGAGAAGGTGGCGGACGCCGCCAGGGCCGCGCTGAAGGCGTCCGGCACGACCGACGACGCTGCAATCCACCGCGCCGCCGACGACAGCATCCGGGCGATGATGCTGATCCGCACCTATCGCGTGCGCGGGCACTTGGCCGCCAAGCTGGATCCGCTTGGCCTGGCCCATTACGAATTGCCCGACGATCTGACGCCCGCCTACCACGGCTTCGGCGAAGGCGACCTCGACCGGAAGATCTGGCTCGGCGGCACGCTCGGTTTCGACGAGGCGTCGATCCGGCAGATCCTGCCGGTGCTGCAGGCGACCTACTGCGGACCGGTCGGCTTCGAATATATGCACATCAACGATCTGGAGGAGCGGCGCTTCATCCAGGATCGGATCGAGAGCGTCGAGGAAACGATCCAGTTCACGCCCGAGGGCAAGCAGTCGATCCTGGAAAAGGTTATCCACGGCGAGCAGTGGGAAAAATTCCTTGCCCGCAAATATGTCGGGACGAAACGGTTCGGCCTGGACGGCGGCGAGAGCGCCATTCCCGCGCTGGAAGCGGTGATCAAATACGGCGGCCAGATGGGGGTGAAGGAAATCACCTTCGGGATGGCCCACCGCGGCCGGCTGAACGTGCTGTCGAACGTGATGGGCAAGCCCTACCGCGCCATCTTCAGCGAGTTTGCCGGCGGGGCGACCAATCCGGCCGATGTCGGCGGATCGGGCGACGTCAAATATCACCTCGGCACCAGCAGCGACCGCGAGTTCGACGGCAACCGCGTCCATCTAAGCCTGGTCCCCAACCCGTCGCACCTCGAAGCGGTCGATCCGGTCGTGCTGGGCAAGACCCGCGCGGTCCAGACCCTACGCGGCGACCATGAAGGCGACAGCGTTCTTCCGGTGCTTCTGCACGGCGATGCGGCCTTCGCGGGGCAGGGGATCGTGGCGGAATGCTTCGGCTTCTCCGGCCTTCCGGGCTACGGCACCGGCGGGACGATCCATTTCGTGATCAACAACCAGGTCGGCTTCACCACCAGCCCGCAGTTCGCGCGAAGCTCGCCCTATCCCAGCGACATCGCTAAGTCGGTCCAGGCGCCGATCCTCCACGTCAACGGCGACGATCCCGAAGCGGTGACCTTCTGCTGCAAGCTGGCGATCGAGTTCCGCCAGCAATTCAACCGCGACATCGTCATCGATATGTGGTGCTACCGCCGCTTCGGCCACAATGAAGGCGACGAGCCGAGCTTCACCCAGCCGCTGATGTATGCCGAGATCAAGCAGCATGCCCCGATCAGCGAAATCTACGGCAAGAAGCTGATCGATGAGGGCGTCGTCGACCAGGCCTGGATCGACGAGAAGACCAAGCAGTTCACCGCGCACCTCGAAAGCGAGTTCGAGGCCGGCGCGTCCTATTTGCCCAACAAGGCCGACTGGTTCGAAGGCCGCTGGCAGGGCCTCGGCCGGCCCGGCGAGCCAGTCGACGCACGGCGCAACGTCAACACGGCGATCGGCGAGGACCAGTATGACCGGCTGGCGTCGATCCTGACGACCGTCCCGCCCGGCCTCACCATCCACAAGACGCTCGGGCGAATCCTCGAGGCGCGCAAGAAGGCGCTCGAAGGCGGCGAAGGCATTGACTGGGCGACCGCCGAGGCGCTGGCGATGGGCAGCCTGTGCCAGGACGATTACCGGGTCCGCCTGTCCGGCCAGGACAGCGGCCGCGGCACCTTCAGCCAGCGCCATGCCGCCTGGATCGACCAGAAGACCGGCGAGAAATATATCCCGCTCCGCACCATCGAGGGCCCCGGCGACGGCGAAGGCCCGCCCTTGTTCGAGGTCCGCGACAGCCCGCTCTCCGAATTCGGCGTGCTCGGCTTCGAATATGGCTATTCGATCGCCGATCCGAAGACGCTGGTGCTGTGGGAGGCGCAGTTCGGCGATTTCGCCAACGGCGCGCAGGTCATCATCGACCAGTTCATCGCGGCGGGCGAGGCCAAGTGGCTGCGCGCCTCGGGCCTGACGCTGCTCCTTCCGCACGGCTTCGAAGGGCAGGGGCCGGAACATAGCAGCGCCCGGCTGGAGCGCTACCTGCAGCTTTGCGCCGAGGACAATATGCAGGTCGCCAACTGCACGACTCCGGCGAACTATTTCCACATCCTTCGCCGACAGATGCTTCGGGACTTCCGCAAGCCGCTCATCATGATGACGCCCAAGTCGCTGCTGCGGCACAAGCTGGCCGTGTCGAGGCGCGAAGACTTCATCGGCGAAGGTCATTTCCGCCGGATCCTGAGCGACATCAATCCGCCTGCGCAGGGCGAGACCCGGCGCGCGGTGCTCTGTTCGGGCAAGCTCGCATATGAGCTGATGGAGGCGCGCGACGCCGCCGGCGACGAGGGCACCGAGATCATCCGCATCGAGCAGCTTTATCCCTTCCCGGCCGAGCCGCTGGTGAAGCGGCTATCGGCGATGCCGAAGCTGGAGGAGCTGGTCTGGGCGCAGGAAGAGCCGAAGAACAATGGCTCCTGGCATTTCGTCGAGGACGAGCTGGAGGATTGCCTGACCGAGGCGGGCCACAAGGGCAAGCGCGCGCGTTATGCGGGTCGGGCGTCATCGGCGTCGCCCGCTACGGGCCTCGCCAAGCGTCACGCCGCGGAGCAGGCGGCCTTGATTGCCGACGCTCTGGGGCATAGCAGCCGCACTGCCGCCACCGCGGCCAATATTTTGTAAGGATAAGAGGCACCATGGCCACCGATGTGAAGGTTCCCGCGCTGGGCGAGTCGATCACCGAGGGGACGTTGGCGCAGTGGCTGAAGAAGCCCGGGGAGGCGGTTGCCCAGGACGAGCCGATCGCTTCGCTGGAGACCGACAAGGTCTCGGTCGAGGTGCCTTCGCCGGTCGCTGGCACGCTGTCGGAGACGCTGTTCAACGAGGGCGACACGGTCGAGGTCGGTGCTATCATCGCCCGGATCGGTGAGGGCGGGGAGCCTGCTGCTCCGTCGAAGCCCGAACCCAAGGCCGAGGAAAAGCCCGCCGAGCCGAAGACCGGAGAGCCGGAAGCTACGGTCGCGGGAGGTGCGGTGAACCCGGCTGGCGCCGGTGAGCAGGTTCGTCCACGTGACGACAGCGCCGAGGCCCACGACGCCGCGCTGACCCTCTCCCCCGCCGTCCGCCGTGCAGTGCTGGAGCATCATGTCGACCCGTCGGCGATCAAGG
>CBFGLY010000095.1:0-5434 GCA_965649725.1 uncultured Sphingomonas sp. | reverse complement strand
GAACATGGCGGCCGACGAGCCCGCCAAGGCGCCGCCCCTTTATGAAGGCGGCCCCCAATAGTCAACCGCGAGTCGAGGCCGCTTGGCCGCATCGATCGGTCGTGGCAGGAAAAGACGATGAGACCGACCGTTGCCGCGTTCATCGCGCTCGCACTTGCCGCCTGCGGGCAGCCATCCGAATCCGCTAAAGCCAACCAGCTCGCCGATGCCTCGCCCGCTCCCCCGGCACCTTCGGCGCCTTCCCCCGCCAAGCCGTTTGTGTTCGACCAAAAGGACGACCTGATCGAGTTCCACTTCGCCTGGCCCGCCGAGGCGGCGGCGGTTCCCAAGCTGGTTTCCCAATTTGAGTCGGAGATGAAGAAGGCGAAGGACGCACTCGTCGATGGAGCGAAGGAGGACAAGGCCTTCCGCGACAAGGAGGGCTATGACTTCCACGGACACCAATCGTCGACCGACTACACAACGGCCGGCCAATCCGGGCGGCTGTTGAGCCTGTCAGTCGACATCAGTTCCTACACCGGCGGCGCGCACGGCAACTACGGGACGGGCGCGCTGCTTTGGGACAGAAAGGCCGGCAAGGAGATCGGCGTAACCGACCTTTTCGCCGCAGCCAGCAACCGCGACCGGCTGCTGACCCAGCGCTGGTGCGACGCGCTCAACACGGAGCGGGAGAAGAAGCGCGGCGAGCCGGTCACCGGCAATGACATGTTCGACGAATGCCCCAAGCTGGACGACATCGCGATCATCCCGACGGACAAGGACGGAAACGGCAGGTTCGAGCGGCTGATCCTGACGGCTTCACCTTATGTTGCCGGTCCCTATGCGGAAGGCAGCTATGAGGTCGATCTCCCGGTCACGGCCGATCTGATCGCCGGGCTGAAAGCCGAATATCAGGAAAGTTTCGAGACCGGTCAGCTGCAATAGGCCGGGCGCGGCGCCGCCTGGCCGGGCTCCCGCCGCTGCCAGCCGCGGTCGCTGGTCAGATAATAGCCGCCGACGGGGATCCGGGCGAACAGGGTGCAGGTGGCGGTGATTCCGACTTCTTGGGTGGTCGCGCCCTTGCGCGACGCGAGGTTGGCGTAGAGCGCGCGGCGGCGGATGTTGATCGCATTCACTTGCCGGCGAAGACCGTCGCTCGGGGCGGTTACGAACCCCAGATAGCCGTCGAACCGCTCGCCGATCAGTCCCGACGTCCGCGCCTGCGCGACCGCCGTCGATTCCTGGGCACTTGCGGAGCCGCCAAGCATCATCAGGCCGGCCAAAAGGAGGAGTCGCGATTTCATCACTGGTCCTGCGGAGTGGTCGACTGCGGGAAGGCGTCGGGGTTCTGGTTGATCAGCTGCTCCACGTCGCGCTGCAGCCGAACCACCACTTCCTGCCGGATCGTGACGTTCAGATTGATCTCGATCGGCTTGTCCGGGGTGTCGACGGTGATGCAGCCGGTCAGCGGCAGCATCAGCGCCGTGCCGCAGGCGGCTTGCAAAAGACGGGATCTGGTCATCGGCTTCGTCCTCATTGCTGGTTCGTCGGGGTTGGGGTCACATTCTCTTCGACCGGGGTTTGCGATTGTTGCTGGCTTTCCTCCCGGCGCCGGGTCTCGACGACGATGCCCGGCACCTCGTCGAGCGGACGCGGAAGCGCCGGCTCGATCACCTGGGTCGGGTCGCGGAAGCTCTTGGCCGTGGCGATCAGGGCACGGAACGGCCCCTTGATCGTCACATTGAAGTTGAACGGGATCTTGTTGATCGAGCGGATGAACCGCTGCGTGCTGGTGTTGCCCAGGCCCACGCCCTGAATCGTCAGCCGGGTTGCGAATTCGCCGTCCAGATAGCCGTCCAGCCGGATGATCATCGACTTGTAGCGAAGATCGCGGAGCGCATCGAAGGCCAGCCCTCCGATCGTCCCGAGGTTCGCGCGGTTGACGACGCCGTTATAGGCCAGCGTTCCGCCGCCCGGCCGGCTGTCGAGCCTGCCGCCGACGATCCGGCCGCCCTCCTCGTCAAAGATCATCGGCAGGACGCCGTCGAAGATGCCCGTCGCGCCGATTTCCTTGAAGCCCATCGAATCGACGAAGACCTTGGCGTCCAGTCCGACCACTTCGAAGGTCAGGCGCTTCGGGCTCGGCCGGCCGAAGTTGAGGATCGTCTCCTGAAGGATCAGGCGGCCGCCCATGAACGGCCATTCGCCGCGCTCGATCTTCACCAGCTGGTCAGGCAGCAACTGGTAGCGGATCACGCCATTCTCGACGAGGATGCCGGGATTGATCGACTTGACCGACGCCACCTGGCCCGGAGCCGTTTCAAGCCCGAGCAAGTCGGTGAAGCGGATCGTGGTCGTCAGGCCGGTGACGGGACCGAAGCTCGCCGCCAAATCCATGTTGTTGGTGGTGAATTCACCGGTCGACGTGACCTCGCCGCTCCCGTTCCAGGCGATGCGCCCCTGCCCGCTCAACGAGCCGCGAACGAGCGCGATGACGCCTTCTGTCAGCCGGGTCAGCTCTTCCGGCTGCAGGCCCGGCCCGAAGGTGATGCCGGGTACGTCGAGCAAGGCGGTCCCGTTTCCGCTCGACAGATTATGGTCGATGGTGACGTCGGTGATCCGAGTGCCGCTATCCGGATGACGCAGCGTTCCGGTCGCGTGGATCTTGCTGTCCGCCAGAGTGAGATGCATGTCGTCGCTGCGCAGCGGATAGAATTTCGGCGGATCGGCCCGGTCGGAAAGAAGCAGCCCGCCGTCGATGCTGAGGTCGCCGTTGCGGACGCGCCATTTGCCTGCCATTTCGGTGAGATTCAGCGGGACCTTCCCGATCCGCGCATCGCCGCCGGAGAAGGTGCCGTTGGTCCCTCCGCCGGAGAAATTGCCGTCGATGCTCCTGGCGTTGATCAGGACCGGCGATGCGGACTGCCCCATGCGGACCGCAACGCCGGTCGCGTCGAACCGGTCGCTGTCGAGCAGTCGGGCGCGGGCGGCGTCGAGAGCGAAGGGCGACTTGCCGAGCGATCCGCGAAGTTTGACGTTGCTGGTCGCTGCGGCAATGGCCAGCGAGCCACCGGCCGGCTTCTGGATGATCGCGCCGCCGATCGGGCAGAGCGGCAGTCGGGTGGCTCCGAGCTTGAGGGCACCCACGGTGAGGCTGGCGACCCTCGTGTCGACGCAGCTTTCCCCGAAGCGCAGCGCCCCGCCCGCGCCGAACCTTCCCGAGATCGGAACCCGAAGGCCGGTCACGCGGCCACCCGGGATCGGGCCGTCGAGAAGGGCGACGCTGCTGACCTCCGTCCAGCCATCGCGACGGGCGGCGAAGCGGACGGTAGAAAGCGCCAGCCTCGCCCCGCCTGCCGACATCGGGGCGATATCGGCGAAGCCGCTCATCGGCGCTCCGCTGCGAGGTTGGTTGAGCGTGATCCGGGCGCTGGGAAGCCCGCCACCGGCCGTCTCGATATTGCCGTCGATGCGGAGCCGGCCGGAAGGCCAGTAGAAGGTCACGCCATCGCCCCCGGATAGGTTGATCCTGGCGCCCGTCGGCGACCGAACGTCGGCCTGCTCGATCCTGACCGCTCCTCCGCCCCGCTGGTTGACCAGGCGAAGCGAACCGAACACGTCGAACTGCCGCGCGGCACTCCGGATGCCGTTGGCGATGACCCTTGCGATCGGATCGAGCGGGGTTCCCTTGGCAGAATCGAGCGGATCGGTCAGACCGGCCGTCAAGGACGGCGCGAGCGCTACCGAGGTCGCTCCATAATTGCCGACCAGCGCCAGGGCCCCCCGCTTGGAATCCAGCCGATAGCGTCCGTCGAACCGGGTGCGCTGGGCGAGAATCTGGGCGAGCCGGGCCTGGCGGGCGGACAGGTCGATCCGGCCCAAAATGTCGGTCGCCGTCCCTTTGAAGGTCAGGTTGCTCGTCACTCCGGCCAGGCCGTTGGCCCCCGCCTCGAACGAGGCCATGGTGAGCCGGCCCTTGCCATTGAAGCTGCCGAACGCCTCGGAGAAGCTGGAATCGATGTCCATCCGCGGCTGCGTCAGCCGAAGGTCGCTTGCCGGGCAGGCGAAGCTGCTGGCGGCGATCGGGCCCTGGACCTGCGGCCGGCGCGCGACCACGCCGACCCGGACATAGGCCCTGAACTGGTCCAGCGTGCAGCTTCCCGGCCTGAGCCGCGGAGAGGCGACGGCCAGCCGACCCCGGAACCCGCCCGAAAGATTGCCCCGTCCTTCGACCGCGAAGCCCATCGGCCCATAGGGCGAGGCCAGCGCAATCGTCGTATCCTTGAGGTCGACGGTCAGGTCGGGAAGGGTGAAAGGCTTGCCGGTGGGGGGTGGAAGCAGCTTGTCGATCTGGCCCCAGCTAACTTTCCCGTTCGGAAGCAGCCGTCCCTTCAATCGAACGCCGCGAGCAGCAACCCGATAAACTTCGACGCTTCCGTTCCACTTGACCTTGATTTGAATGACCGCCCGCCGCGCCGTCAGGTCGGGGTTGGCAGGATCGCCGATGACCAGGTTGCTGACCTGCTGGGTGCGAAAACCGACCCGGTCGAGCGTGTAGCTCGCCTGCACACCGCGCTTCTCCAGCTCGTCGGCGAGCACATTCTCGGCAATCGGCTTGCGCCAGATCCAGACGGCGGCCAGCGCGAGCAGCGCGAGGACGAGGATGGCCAAAAGGCCGATCCGCGTGATCCGCCAGACCTGGTGCCAACCGCTTCGGTCATGGATGACGACAGGCTCGGCGAGATGACCTTTCTCAAGAGCCTTCTCGACCTTAACGATTGCGCCTTCGTCATTTTCACCGGCCATGCCGCTTCAAAACCCCCCTCGCACATGACCGTTCCGTAGCCGCCACAAACTGCGTTGCACGCGAGACGAGCTTTGCCTAGCCTTCCCCACCGATGGCAGATCAGCCCAGTAATGCGTCCGGACATCGCTCCCGCCTTCGCCAGCGCCTGTTCGACGGCGGCGGCAAGGCGCTGCTCGATCATGAACTGGTCGAATATCTCCTCGCGCTCGCCATTCCCCGCCGCGACACCAAGGAACAGGCCAAGGCGCTGATCGCGCGCTACGGAGGCATCGGCCCGCTACTGGAGGCGGACCCCGAAACCCTGCGCAAGGAAGACCTCACCGACGGGATGATCGGCGCGCTGATGATCGCCAAGGCGACTGCGCAGCGGTTGCTCGAAACCCGCATGGAGCAGCGCCCGATCCTGTCGAGCTGGGACGCTCTCGGAGACTATCTCCAGGCCGCAATGGCCCATTCGCCGGTCGAGGAAGTCCGCGTCCTGTTCCTCAACGCCAAGAACATGCTTCTGGCCAATGAAGCCATGTGGCGCGGAAGCGTCGACGAAGCCTCGGTCCATGTCCGCGAAGTCATCAGCCGCGCCATCCAGCTTGGCGCCACCGCGATCATCATCGTCCACAACCACCCCAGCGGCGACCCCTCCCCCAGCCA
>CBFGLY010000094.1:0-5454 GCA_965649725.1 uncultured Sphingomonas sp. | reverse complement strand
TTGGCGCTGCCCGTCGGCTGACCGGCCCAGCGATATTCGACCCGGCCGCTTGCAACCCCGCCCAGCCCTGCCTTGGGCCAGAAGATATCCAGCAGCTGGAGCGGCATCCGCTCGATGTCGGCCCGAAGCTCCGGCTGGTTGCCGGTCCGTCCCGATACGGTGCCCCTGCCGCCGGCGAAGCGCACCCGGGTCGGCGCGATCTGCCAGCCGCCCTCCACCCGGGTGATGACCGCCGGGCTCTCCAGCGTCAGGGGCCGGCGGTCGAGCAGCCCGCGCCCGGTGACGCTGATCCGGTCCGGCGTCACATTGGCCAACGTCACCAGCTCGAACGCGGTCCGCCGGGTCCCCGCCAGCGCCGCGCGCACCTGGCCGCTGCCATTGACCAGCTTGGCGTTGGCGGTGACCCGCGCGAGCGTGATCCCGCTGGTGGTGAGGCCCCGCGCGCTCAATACGCCGTCCAGCGTCGTTGCGCCTTCGTCGAGGATGATCGTCCCGTCGACGCGTCCCGTGCGCATCGACAGCCTGGGCGGTCCGGGGATGGAGAAATTATTGGCGGTCAGATGCGCCTCGATCTTCTGCGCCCCATTCACCGGCGCGAACCCCAGCGTCCCGCCAAGTCCACCGCCTGCAAGGCGCAGCTGGCCGGTGAAGCCGCCGGGATCCGACCTCAGCTCGCCTTTCGCCGTCGTTCCAGCGACATCGAGCGCGGCGATCGCGATGGTCGCGCTCCCGCCCCTGGGCAGCAGGATGTCGCCGTTCGACGTGAAGGGGCCAAGCCTCGACTGCCCGTTGGCCCGATAGGCGAAGCCCTGCGCGGTCGGATCGAGGAACAGGGTCATGTCGCGGATTCCGAGCGCCTCATTGGGCCGCTCGAGGAACAGCTC
Organism: uncultured Sphingomonas sp.; assembly: GCA_965649725.1. Taxonomy (GTDB): domain Bacteria; phylum Pseudomonadota; class Alphaproteobacteria; order Sphingomonadales; family Sphingomonadaceae; genus Sphingomicrobium. The sequence continues at coordinate 4,570 of CBFGLY010000094.1, read as the reverse complement.
GACCTTCGGCCGCTCGATCCTCCCGTCCAGCCTCAACCGAAGCGGTCCATATTGCGCCTGCGTGCCCCGCGCCTCGATCAGGAAGGTCCCGTCGCGGCGGCGAATGCCCTGCCCCGACAGCCGCAGCTTCGGGGAGTAGAGCTGAAGGTTGGTGAGGTGGAGGATCCCGTCGTTGCCGCGCTCCAGGTCGGTCGTCAGCCGCGGCAGGCCGCCCGTCAGACCGGCGAAGAATTTGTTATCGAGCCGCCGGACCCAGGCCTGCGCCTTGCCGACCACCCGCGATCCCTTGCCGTTCGGGCCGGGCACGACCTTGAGCTGCGTTTCGACATCGACGATGCCGAGGCCAGGGATGAGGTAGCGCTTCAGCCCGCCCGAAATGGCGATGTCGAACCGCCCCGTCTTGAGGTCGATCAGCAGCGACAGGAAGCCGTTCAGCCTGGCGCTTCGAAGCCTGAGCTTGTCGCCCCGGACCAGTTGCGGCGTGATCGCCAGCATTCCTTCCAGGCTGATATTCGCCAGGATTCCGCCGGCAACGTCGCCGACACCGGTAATCGCCCGAGCCTTGAGGATCAGCGGAACCCGCATCGGCCATGGCGACAGCTTGCCGCGGCCCATCGCCTGCACGCCGAGGAAGCCGGTCCTGTCGAACGCCACCTGCGGGCTGGTCAGGCGGTAGGCATAGTCCGCCCGGTCCATCGGCCCGTCGAGCGTCCACACCATCCGCACGTTGCGCCCGGTCATGTTGGGAAACAGCGCGGGCGGACGAAGCAGGTCGATGCCCAGGCTGACCTTGTCGTAGCGGCTCGTCGCAAGGTTGACCGTCCCCTTTGCGACCGCGCGTAGGGAAGCCGAAGCCAGCGCGACCTGCCCGTCGAGCACGCGCTTGGCGAACGTCGCCTCGCCTGTCACTCGCACTTGGGGCGCCGTGAGCCGCTGCAGCTTGCCCTTGAGGAAGGGCGACGGCGCCAAAATCCCCGTCAGTCGATAGCGGCCGCTGTCCGCGGCAAGCGCCAGGTCCGCCGCCGTCCGGCGCTCGATCAGCAGCTTCGCCGATCCGCGCCACCGGCTCCAGCTTCCGTCGCCGCTTATGGTCAGGTCGATCGGCCGCTTGATGCCGACGATGGCGGGGAGCAGGCCGTCGGCCGGAGCAATGGCCCGAACATCCAGGTCGAAGCGGTCGCGGTCCGGCTCGGCGTCGATCCTGGCGGCCAGCTTGTCGCCGTCCAGCATCGCCAGCTTCAGGCCGACCATCGCCCGTCCGGCCCGAATATCCGCTTCGCCCGACAGGCTGCCGGTGCGGGCGGTCCCGCTCACTCCCCGAGCCAGCTCGAGCCGGTCGATCTGGAGCTTGCCGATATGGATGTCGAAGCCGGGAAGGATCGGACCCTTGCGCCCTGTCTTCCTCAGCTTGGGCAGCCGTTCGACGCGGACCAGCTTCGATTCCAGCCGGTCGATGTGGAGGCTGTTGTAGAGCCACGCGCCCGGCGCCCAATCCACGACGATTTCAGGGCTGGTCAGGAACACGCCCTGCGGATCGCTGACCGCAACGCCCTTCAGCCGCGCCTCGCCGTAGATCGAGCCTTCGATCCTCGCCACTCGGATATGCAAGCCCGTTGCCGTCTCGACCTGGCCGATGCGATCGACGATGAAGCGATGGCCCGGCGCCGTGTCGAGCAGGACCAGCGCTCCCGCCAGCAGCACGAGAAGCACAAGGAGGAGCGCAAGCAGCTCATTGGCCAGCCGCCGTCCCCAATGGCGCCGAACGACGATCCGCTCGCTACCCCGGTCCGGCGCGGCGGCGACGGCCTCGGACATCAGAAGGCCTGGCCCAGGCTGACGACGACCGCGATCCGCCCGTCGTCCTTCTGCGGGTTGAGCGGAGTACCGACGTCGATCCGGATCGGGCCGAACGCCGAATAATAGCGAGCCCCGATCCCGACCCCGATCTGCCAGTCCTTCAGGTCCGGCATGGCGTCGGTCGAAAGCGTTCCGCCATCGATGAAGGGAACCACTCCGAAATTGCCGCCGAACGCCTTCAGGCGGACGCGCGCCTCAAGGCTGAATTCGGCGAGGCTTCTTCCGCCGATCGGGTCGCCGTCGATGTCGCGCGGGCCGAGCCGCTGGTAGCCGTAGCCGCGCACCGAGCCGCCGCCGCCTGCGTAGAAGCGCCGCGACGGCGCGATATCGTCCCGCTCGGCGCCAAGGATGCTGCCGAGCCTGATGCGGCCCGCCGCGACCACGCTATCCGAAACGGGGCGGTAGGCGCTCGCGTCGAACTGGGCGCGAACATAGGGGAAGCTGCCGCCCTGGAAGCTGATTTCCGGACTGACCCGGCCGAGCAGGCGGAAGCCCTTGGTCGGGTTGAGCAAATCATCGCTCTCGTCGAGGCCGAGGCTTGCCGGAATTGCGCCGATGAAGAAGGTCCGCCGCCTCGGCTCGCCGGTCGCCTCGATCGTATCGCGCTCGTCGGTGGCAACCAACTCGGCGCCCAGGCTCCAGGTCCATTTCTTCTGCCAGATGAAGTTGCTCTGCCGTTCGATGCCGCCCGACAGCGACACCGTCTTCGCCTCGAACGCGTCGCGGTCGACATGGCTTGCAAGCGCCTGCGCGTTCAGCACCTGGTCGCGCCTCAGCCAATTGTTGCGGCGGAAGGAGATCGAGCCGAGCTGCTCCTGCGTCCCCGCGACGGCGCGCAGGGTCAGCGCGCCTTCCGGGTTGAAGAAGTTGCGATGCTGCCAGCTTGCCTCGGCCCGAAACCCCTCGCCCGTGCCATAGCCGACTTCGCCGGCGATGGTCCGCATCGGCGCCGGCTCCAGCTTCACCGCTAGGTCGATGGTCCGCCCTTCGTCGCGCGGTACGGGCCGAACCTCGACGGACGCGACAAGTCCGGTCGCGACCAGTGCGCGGCGGAGGTCGTTGACCTCGTCCTGCTCGAACCGGTCGCCAGGCTTGAACCGGGCGATTCGCTGGACATGCCGCGCCGAGAAGGGCGGCTCGCCGGTGACCGTGATCTGTCCGAAGCGGGCGACCGGGCCGGGAGTCACCGGCAGGACCAGCCGCGCCACCTCTTGCTCATGGTCGATGACGATGTCCTGCTCGCCGACAGTGGCGGTAGCGAAACCCCGCTCGCCAAGCTCGACCTGGAGCGCGATGCCCGCGTCGATCACCTTCTGGGCGATGACCGGATCGCCGGCCTTCACCGCGAACGCCTCGCGAAGCCTTGCCGCTTCCGCGCCGGCGGCCGCTTCCAGCCCCGGCAGTTCGACGCTTTCGAACCGATATTGGGAGCCCGCGGTCGCCGCCAGCTGCACCGAGAGCGCGGTTCCCGCCGCCTCGATCCGGGGCTCGACAAAGGCATCGTAATAGCCCTGGCTTCGAAGCAATTCGGCAAGCAGCTCCGCGTCCGCCCGGGCCCTGCGGTCGATCTGTGCCGCATTGGCCTCGCTGTCGCGGTCCTTCTCCAGCGCGGAGCGGTCCTCGAAACCGTCAAGAATGGCCTGCCGCTCCGCAACCCGATCGAGACCGGTGATCGTCCAGCGATAGGCCCGGCTGGCCGATGCATCCTCGACCCGCTCGGCCGCCTCCTCGGTCGCCTCCGCGGCGTCCTCCGGCGCGACGCCTTCGACTTCCGGCGGAGGTGCCGGGTCCGGGGCGTTCATGTCGGGCCACTCGACTCCAAGGTCAGGAAGGGGATCGAGCGGCGCGGAAGGATCGAGCTCCGCCGGATCGGCCGGCTGCGGCGGAACCTGCGCGCGGAGCGGCGCGGCGCCAAGCGCCAGCCCGGCACAGCCCGTCAGCAGGATATTGACGGCTAGCCGCCCGGCGCATGGCCCACTCATACGAAGCGAGCCTAGCATGGAGAGGGAAGGACGCCACCTCCTCTAAGAGGGGCACCCGCGCGATTATCTAGTGCACGGTTCCGCGGACTTCGCGCTCGGTGAGCGTGACGATCACCCGCTCGATCTGCCGCCAGTGGCAGAAGCGCAGCACATTTCCCTTGTCGCGGCTGTCCTCGGCGCGAGCGGCCGCTTCGAAACCGGCGTCGTCGCCATAGGTTTCGATCAGCAGCGCGGCGTCCATCAGGGCGGCGCGTCCGGCGATGAAGGGCATTTCCATGAAAAGCCCATTAGCCCGGCGGTCCTTGCGTTTCGGGGCACAGAGAGGGTCAACGAACCGTCAACCATGATCGGGTGGCGGCGCCCGCCGCGATCTGCCATGAGGGCGCGCAATGGCCAAACGCTCCCCCATCGCCGGTGGAATCTTCCTTTTTCTGGGGCCGGTCCTTGGCGCGCTCTACGGAGTCGACCGCGGCCGGCCGGTCGAATGGATGCTTGCCGGATTCGCCATCGGACTGGCCCTTGCCGTCGTCATCTGGCTGGTGGACCGCAAAAAGGCCTGATCAGCCGATCTTGCGCCCCGCCCAGATCACCCGGCCGATGCAATTGATGTCGTCCAGGCTGCAGTCCGGCAGGTCGCCATAGGCCGGATTGTCGGATTGCACCGTGACCCGCCGGCCGACCGGGTGGATCGCGAGTCGCTTGACCAGCAGCGCATCGTCGACTCGAAGCAC
>CBFGLY010000093.1:0-5474 GCA_965649725.1 uncultured Sphingomonas sp. | reverse complement strand
CCCGCCGCGATCCAGGCGGAGATGGACCGCATCGCCGCCAGCCGAGAGGCAACGCAGCCGCTGCGAAGCAAGACCGGCGGTTCGACCTTCAAGAATCCGCCGGGCCACAAGGCCTGGGCGCTGGTCGATGCGGCGGGCTGCCGCGGCCTTCGGATCGGCGACGCGCAAGTGTCGGAGAAGCATTGCAATTTCCTGCTCAATCTCGGTAACGCTAGCTCGTCCGAAATTGAGGAGCTGGGCGAGGAAGTCCGGCGCCGGGTGCAGGACAAGACCAACATCACCCTTGAATGGGAAATCCAGCGGATCGGAGTGGCCTAAGCGTGTCTCAACAGCTCGACCGGAACCTCAATATCGTCGTGCTGATGGGCGGCTGGTCATCCGAACGGCCGGTGTCGCTGATGAGCGGCGAGGGGATCGTCGCGGCGCTGAAGGAGCGCGGCTTCACCAACGTCACGGGCGTCGACATGGACCGCAATGTCGCGCAGGTGCTGGCCGGGATCCGGCCCGACGTGGTGTTCAACGCGCTTCACGGGACGCCGGGCGAGGACGGCACCGTCCAGGGCATGCTCGACCTGATGCAGATTCCCTACACGCACAGCGGGCTGGAAACGTCGGTCATCGCGATCGACAAGGAACTGACCAAGATGGTGCTGGTGCCGCACGGCGTGCGGATGCCGAAGGGCAAGATCGTCGAGAGCAAGTCGCTCTACGAGGGCGACCCGATGGCGCGGCCCTATGTGTTGAAGCCGGTCAACGAGGGTTCCTCGGTCGGCGTTGCGATCGTCACCGACGAGGGCAATTACGGTCATCCGATCAGCGCCAAGGCCGAAGGGCCATGGCAGCATTTCGACCGGCTGCTGGCCGAGCCCTTCATCAAGGGCCGCGAGCTGACCGTCGCGGTGATGGGCGATGAGGCCATGTGCGTCACCGAGCTGAAGCCCAAGGCCGGCTTCTACGACTTCGACGCCAAATATACCGACGGGCTGACCGAGCATGTCTGCCCGGCCGACGTTCCCCCGCACATCGCCGAAGACATGATGGAGATGGCGCTGGCGGCGCATCGGCTGCTCGGCTGCAAGGGCGCGTCGCGGTCCGACTTCCGCTGGGACGACACGCAGGGCGAGGCAGGTATCTACCTGCTCGAGGTCAACACCCAGCCGGGGATGACCCCGCTCAGCCTCGTGCCGGAACAGGCCCGGCAGAAAGGCATCAGCTACGGCGAGCTGTGCGAGCGGATCGTGGCCGAGGCGCTCCAAGAGGCCAGGGCGGGATGAGCGCGGCGCACGTCCGGCGTGGGTCGTCGGGCCGCTCGCGACCCAGGAAGACGCCATCGCGCGGGTCCGTCACGAAGAAAATCGCGTCGAAGCTGCCGGTCGAGGAGGCCCAGGCCAACCGGCTCGCGGCCTGGGCGTTCGGCCTGTTCGTGATCGCCATTGCCGGCGTCGCGATGGTCGCGCTCGATGTGCCGGCCAAGGTCGGCGAAGCTGCCGGGGAAGCGGTCGGCGACGCCGGGTTCCGGGTGAGGAGCGTCGACGTCCAGGGGCTCAAGCAAATGGACCCGCGCCCCGTCTACGACATCGCCCTCGACCAGCGGACCACCGCCATGCCGCTGGTCGACGTCAGCGGGATTCGCGAGCGGCTCCTGCAGTTCGGCTGGGTCAAGGACGCGCGCGTGTCGCGGCGCTTTCCCGATACCCTCGTGATCGACATCGTCGAGCGCAAGCCCGCCGCGCTGTGGCAGAATGAGCAGGGCCTGTCGCTGATCGACGCGGAGGGCGTGGTGCTCGACCGGGTGCCGGTCAGCCAGATGCCCGACCTGCCCCTGCTGATCGGCAAGGGCGCCAATGCGCAAGCGGTGCCGCTCGACCGGCTGCTGGACAAGGTGCCCGCGCTCAAGGCGCAGCTGGTGTCGGCCAAGTGGATCGGCCAGCGGCGTTGGGACCTGTCCTTCCAGTCGGGCGAGACCGTGCTGCTGCCGGAAGGCGAGGCGGCGGCTGGATCGGCGCTTGCCAAATTCGCGAAGATGGACAAATCGGCCGGGCTCCTGGGGCGCGGGATCGTTCGCTTCGACCTTCGCATCCCGGGCAAGATGACCGTCCGGCTTCCGCGCGATCCGGGCGAACCAATCGTTCCCGAACCCGTTTCCGAAAGCTGATATGGCCGCCGTTTCCGACCAGCCGCTGATTGCCGCGCTCGACATTGGATCGTCCAAGGTCAGCGCCCTGATCGTGACCCGCGACGCCGACGGGCGGCTTCGCGTGCTCGGCACCGGCCAGCGCGAGAGCCGGGGCGTCAAGCGCGGCTATGTCACCGACATGGAGGCCAGCGAGGTCGCGGTGCGCGAGGCTGTCGAGATCGCCGAGCGGATCAGCGGCGTCACCATCGACGACGTCTGGGCCAGCTTTGCGGCAGGCGGGTTGGTCAGCGACGTCGCCAATGTCGAGGTCGAGCTTGGCGGCCACCAGGTCGAGCAGTCGGACATCGACGAGCTTTTGTCCGCGGGCAAGGGCGCGATCGACCGCAACGGCCAGGTCGTGCTCCACGCCCATCCGGCGCTCTACACGATCGACGGCGTCGAGGGGGTGTCGCACCCGATCGGGCTCCACGCCGACCGCCTCGGCGTCGACATCCACGTCGTCGCGGCCGACCCGGCTCCGCTTCGCAACATCGACTATGTCATCCGGTCCGCGCATCTCGGAGTGAAGGCGATCGTCGCCTCGCCCGTCGCCGCGGCGCTGTCATGCCTGACTCCGGAGGAGCGCGAGCTGGGCGTGGCGCTGGTCGAGCTGGGGGCGGAAGTGACCAACGTGTCGCTTCATGCCGGCGGAATGCTGGTCGGGCTTCGCTCGATCCCGCTCGGCGCCAAGGACATCACCGACGACATCGCTTGCGCCTTCGCGGTGCAGCGTCGTGAGGCCGAGCGGATGAAGTGCCGCTTCGGGTCGGCAATGACCTCCCCGCGCGACAATCATGAGATGATCGAGGCTGCGCCGATGGGCGCGGAGGACGGCGCCGAGCCGCTACGCATTACCCATGCCCAGCTGATCACCGTCATCCGCCAGCGCACCGAGCAGATCACCAATGAGGTCGAGGCGGCGCTGAAGAGCCTTGGATTCTCCGGCCCGGTTGGACGGCAGGTGGTGCTGACCGGCGGCGGGGCCGAACTGAAGAATATCGCCGATTATATGCAGGGCGTACTCGGCCGCGCGGTCCGGGTTGGACGGCCGCGGACGATCACCGGCCTTCCCGAAGCGCATAGCGGGCCCGCCTTCTCCACGGTCGTCGGGCTGGCCATGCTGGCGGGCGCCGGCACCGGCGACATCCGCGACCTCGCGCTCGGCGCCGGCAAGGAACGCAAGGTCCCAAGCGGGATGATCGGACGCCTTGTGGCCGCCATGAAGGGCGGGTTTTAGTCCAGGGCGCCAAATGATAGCCTCCGCGACACGAGGGGGCAGGCAATGGCGACTATCGCGAAGGCGGCTGGCGGCAATGTGACGCGGGCGCTGGTCATGCTGCTCGGCGCGGCCGTTTTCCTCAACTATGTCGACCGCGGCGCAATCGCGATCGCGGCTCCAAAGATGAAGGGCGAACTCGGACTCAGCGCAACTGCGTTCGGAACGGCCGTCTCCGCTTTCTTCTGGATCTATGCGCCGGTCCAATTCTTCGTCGGCTGGCTGTGCGATCGCTTCTCGGTTTACCGGATGCTGGCCTTGGGCGTGGCGATCTGGGCGGCAAGCACGCTGCTCATGGGATTTGTCGGAGGCTTCCTTTCGCTGCTTGTGCTTCGGGTCATGCTCGGGGTCGGCGAAAGCATCATCTTTCCGGGAAGCAGCAAGGTCATCGCTCGGCACATTCCGCCGGATCAGCGCGGGATGGCGAACGCCTGGTGTGCGGTTGGCCTGTCGCTCGGTCCGGCGGCGGGCACGCTGGCCGGCGGACTGATCCTGGCCAGCTACGGGTGGCGCGCCATCTTCATCGCCTTCGGGCTCGTGACCTTATTGTGGCTGCTTCCCTGGAGGAACACGGTTAGGACCCTGGCTCCCGCGGCCGAGGACAATGCCGCTGCACCGGTGTCGGTCGGCAAGCTGCTGCGGCTGTGGTCGCTTTGGTCGACGGGCATCGGGCATGCCACGACCAATTTCGGCTTCTATTTCCTTCTCGCGTTCACGCCGCTCTACCTCGTTCAGCAACGCGGCTTGTCGATCGGCGAAATGACCCTGCTGACGACGCTCGGGTATGCCGCGCAGGGAGCCGCCTCCCTGGCCGTCGGCGCATGGTCGGACCGCTGGACCCAGTCCGGACGATCGGAAGGCTCCGTCCGGCGCGCGATGCTCGTGGGCGGACAGCTGATCACCGGCCTTGCCATGATCGCCATACCGATGGCGGACAGCAGCCTTGCCATCGGAGCGTTGCTGGTCGTCACAGGGATGGGGACTGCCTGCTTTCCGACCAATCTCTATGCCATCGGCCAGATGTTCGCAGGACCGAAGGCGGCAGGAACCTGGGTCGGCATCCAGAACGGCCTGGGCAACATCCCGTCCGGGATCGCCGGGCCGATCCTGTTTGGCATAGTCATCGACCGCTCGGGCTATGACAGCGCCTTCGCGCTGGCCGCCGCGGTGTCCGCGTTCGGGGCCCTGTGGTGGGCCTTCGCGGTCCCGCGTATCGCCCAAGTAAAACTCGACTAATAGTTAGCGTTAACGGCGGTCCGTGATTTTCTTGCCTGTCCCATATTGAATCATGGTGAGTCTGCAGGGGCACAATCCCCGCTTTTTTTCGTTCTGCGTTAACTTTTCCGCTTGTGGCGAGTCTCACAATGATTCAAAGATTCCTCCAACAGATTCAACGCGCCCGCGCGGCAGGGGAGGGGTACCGTCCATGAGCATTGATTTCATCCGGCCGGAAGTCGACGAGCTTCGCCCGAGGATCAGTGTCATCGGCGTCGGCGGTGCCGGCGGCAATGCCATCGCCAACATGATGCGCGCCGACGTCCAGGGCGTCGAGTTCCTGGTCGCCAACACCGACGCGCAGGCGCTTAACGCCTCGCAGGCCGATGCCCGCATCCAGCTGGGCCTCAAGATCACGCAAGGTCTCGGCGCAGGTTCGCGGCCGGAGATCGGCCGGGCGGCCGCGGAAGAGACGATCGAGGAAATCGAGCGCGCGCTGGAAGGCGCCCACATGTGCTTCATCGCGGCCGGCATGGGCGGCGGCACCGGCACCGGTGCTGCTCCGGTCATCGCCAAGGCGGCGCGCGACAAGGGCATCCTGACCGTCGGCGTGGTGACCAAGCCCTTCGCCTTCGAAGGCACGCGCCGCGGCCGCTCGGCCGACGCCGGCATCGAAGAGCTGCAGAAGCATGTCGACACGCTGATCGTCATCCCCAACCAGAATCTGTTCCGCCTCGCCACCTCGGAAACGACCTTCAAGGAAGCGTTCGAGATGGCCGACGAGGTGCTCCAGCAGGGCGTTCGCGG
>CBFGLY010000092.1:0-5495 GCA_965649725.1 uncultured Sphingomonas sp. | reverse complement strand
AGGAAGCCGCAGACGTCCTCGATCAGCCGCTCCTTCTCGATGGCGAACAGGCCGTGGGCGCTGCCGTCATATTCGATCAGCTTGGCGCCGGGCACCTTCTCGGCGACGACGCGGCCGGTCGCGTCGATCGGCACCGTCTTGTCCGCCGTGCCGTGGATGACCAGCGTCGGCACTCCGTCGAAGCTCTTCAGATCGGGGCGGAAGTCGGTCGTGGCGAAAGCCTTTGCCGCCGCCAGCGTCGGCCGGAGCCCGGCCATCATCGTCTGGCGCCAGCTGTTCATCTCGACTTCGCTGCTGACCGGCTGGCTCAGCATTCCGTCGCCGAAGAAGTCCTTGAAGAAGCCCTTGAAGAAGTGGGCGCGGTCCTTCTTCATTCCAGCCGTCATCTCGTCGAAGGTCGACTGCGGCACGCCGTTGGGATTGTCCTCGGTCTGGAGCATGTAGGGGACGACCGAGCTGATCAGCACCGCGGCCGAAACCCGGTCCTTGCCCTGCTTGGTCAGGAAGCGCGCGACCTCGCCGCCGCCCATCGAAAAGCCGACCAGCGCGACCGGCTCGGCGATCCCGCAATGCTCGAGGATCGCGGCGACGTCGTCGGCATAAGTGTCATAGTCGTTGCCGTTCCACGGCTGGTCGGACCGCCCGAACCCGCGCCGGTCGGGGATGATCGAGCGGAAGCCGCGCTCGGCAAGGCCGATCGCCATGTCGTCGAACGTATCGCCGGTGAGCGGCCAGCCGTGAAGGAGGACGACGGGACGGCCTTCGCCCCAGTCCTTGTGATACAGCATCGTTCCGTCCTTGGCCTTGGCATAAGGCATGGTCATTCTCCTTCGGGGGGTATCGGTCGCGTCGTCAAAGGGTTAACGCGCGGGATAAGGGTCCGTTGCCGGCCGGTTCAGCCGGCGCGCCGGAAATCCGGGACGGTTCGAGACTTGCGCCAATAGTCGTCGAGCCCGATGCGATCGAGCAAGGCGGCGAATGGCGCCGTTCTCCACAGGCTGCGCATCGGCGGCATGAACAAAGGTGCCGTCACGCGCTCCGCATCGCCGCCTTCGGGCGCAAGTTTCGCCCATTGGCCTTCGCCGAAATAATAGCCGCCCAGAAGGTCGATCGCCTGACCGCCCATCCCCATCGCCGCAAGGGCCTGCGCGACTTGCGGGGTGCTTCGGGGATGTTCCTCGAGATAGTCGAGATTGGCGGGGACCGCCTCGGCCGCCCTGGTCTGGCCGGCAAGCGCCATGCCGGTCGCCCGGGCCGCCGCGACCAGCTTGTCGGAAATCCCGGCCGGTCGCGCCGCCTCATCGTCGAGCAGGCGAAGAGCCGCCGACGGCTGGCCGCTGTACAATAGGTAGGCGAGCCTGGTCCGCCACACCTGGGGATGCTCCGGCCAGCGGTCGACCGCCACCTGGAGCGCGCGGTCCGCGTCCTGGAGCCTGCCCGCCGCCCACAGGTTCACGATCACCTTGCGATCCGCCCCTGGGATGAGGAACCGCTCCCGGTCCGCCCTTTCCGAAATCGCCGCGGCGTCGCGCCATCTGCCAACGCTGCCGAGCACGTCGGACAGGAGGAACAGGTGGATCGGGAAGTCCGGGTGAAGTTGCAACGCCGTCCGGCCCGCACGCTCGGCCGCCAGCCAGTTGCGGTAGACCCTGTCCAGCATCCTCATTGCAGCCGAAGCGCGCAGGTCCTTGGGATCGAGCGCAATGGCGCGCTCCGCCGCCGAGCGGGTGCGTTCGGCCAGGCCGGGGCGCTCGGCCATTGGCGAGGCGCGCCATCGGGTCGCATAGGCCATCGCCAGCCCGCCCCATGCCGGGGCGGACGTGGGATTGGCCTCGGTCGCCTTGGTCAGCAGGGCGATTGCCTGGGCCGCGGTGCCCGGCTGCTCCGAATCCAGCGCGTCATTCTGCTGAAGCGCGTCGAGCCCCTTCTGGAGCAGCAGCTGCGCCTCGGGCGACGCGCGATCGGCCTGGCTGTACCTCCAGCCTGCCAGCCCGGCCGCCCCAAGCGCCGCGACGGATGCCCCGCCGATCAGCAGCATTCGCCGATCCGGAGCGGCGGAGGGAAGCTCGATCGCCGCTTTTTCAGGGCTCCGCCCCGCCAGCGCAGCGACGCTGGCCACCATGTTCTTCCATCCTGTCGAATTGCCGCCCCGCCAGCGGCGAAGGTCGGCGCACTGGATCTGGTCGAACGGCATGGGCAGGCGCGCGCCGTCGAGCCGAACCTGGACCAGCCGTCCGGTTTCCCGGGCGCGGTTGGCTTCGGACCGGACCCATTGCGACGCGGCCGCCTCTTTCGACCAGAGCACCAGCACGGCCGCGGCGGCATCGAGCTGCTCGGCGATCACGTCGCTATAGGCGCGGTGCGCGGGAAGGCTCTCGTCATACCAGACGGTGTAGCCCGCGGCGCGAAGGCGATCCGCGATGCGCATGGCATCGTCGAGGCTCGGTCTCGCGTAAGACAGGAAGACGTCGGCCATGCGCACCCCTCGGCCACGCTATTAGCGCGTTGCGGCCCGCATGACGAGATTCGCCACTTGCGTTCCTGCTTCGTTCCGGTAGCTTGACCGCCGATGGCGAAGCTCAAGACCCGTTATGTGTGCCAGGCCTGCGGCTCCGAAACCCAGCGCTGGCAGGGGCAATGCCCCGACTGTTCCGAATGGAATACGCTGGTCCAGGAAGCGGCGGCGAACGTCACCGTCTTTGCGGCCAAGCATAATCTGCAAGGCGGAGGCCGGGCGATCGAATTGGTCGGCCTTGATGCGGCGGTGGCGCTTCCCGACCGGATGCAGACGGGCATTGCCGAGTTCGACCGGGCGGTCGGCGGCGGGATCGTGCCGGGATCGGCGATGCTGCTCGGCGGCGACCCGGGCATCGGCAAGTCGACCCTGCTGCTCCAGGTCGCGGCCAAGCTGGCCTCGTCGGGCAAGGAAGTGGTCTATGTGTCGGGCGAGGAAGCCGCCGACCAGGTCCGGCTCCGCGCGATCCGGCTGGGGCTTGGCGGCGCGCCGGTCAGGCTCGCGGCGGCGACCTCGGTGCGGGACATTTTAACGACGGTGGGGCAGGGCGCTCCGCCCGCGCTGCTCGTTATCGACTCCATCCAGACGATGCACAGCGACCTGATCGAGGGCGCGCCGGGAACCGTCAGCCAGGTGCGGGCATCGGCGCAGGAGCTGGTGCGCTTCGCCAAGGAACGCGGCACCGCGGTCGTGCTGGTCGGCCATGTCACCAAGGACGGCACCATCGCCGGCCCGCGGGTGCTCGAGCATATGGTCGACACGGTGCTCGGCTTCGAAGGCGAGCGCAGCCACCAGTATCGAATCCTCCGCGCCGCGAAGAACCGGTTCGGCGGGACCGACGAGATCGGCGTCTTCGCGATGGAAGGGGCGGGGCTGGCCGAAGTGCCCAACCCGTCGGCGCTGTTCCTCACCCAGCGCGGCGAGCCGGTCAGCGGGACCAGCGTCTTCCCGGCGCTGGAAGGCACGCGGCCGGTGCTGGTCGAAATCCAGGCGCTAGTGGTGCGGCTGGCGAGCGGAGCGACGCCGCGGCGCTCGGCGGTCGGCTGGGACAGCGGGCGGCTGGCGATGATCCTGGCGGTGCTGGAGGCGCGCTGCGGCATCAGCTTCGCGACGGCGGAAGTCTATTTGAACGTTGCGGGTGGCTACAAGCTCAGCGACCCGGCGGCGGACCTGGCGGTGGCGGCGGCCCTGGTCTCGGCGCTCAGCGAACGGCCGGTGCCGCAGGACGCCGTCGTGATGGGAGAAATTGCGCTGTCGGGCGAAGTCAGGCCCGTCGCCCACGCGGCCCTCCGCCTCAAGGAATCCGCCAAGCTCGGCTTCGAACGCGGCTGGGCGCCGGGCGGGACCGAGGGGCCGAAGGGCATTTCGCTCACGCGCTTCGGGAAGCTGAGGGAATTGGTCGACCAGATTTTGGCGCGGTGAACCCGTCCGTTCGGTTCGAGCAGCATCGAGCGGAGCCGAGATGCGTCGGTCGAGAACCATTCTCGACTTCGCGTCTCGACAGGCTCGACGCTGCGCTCGAATCGAACGGGATTGTTTCGAAGGCACCGCGCCGCTAGCGCTCGCCTCATATGACCGCGCTCGACATCTTCGTCATCCTCCTCCTCGGCGGGGCCGCTCTGATCGGGTTCGTGCGCGGCCTGACGCATGAAGTGCTGTCGCTGCTCGCCTGGGTCGCGGGAATCGCTGCGCTGAAGCTGTTTCATTCACCGCTGCAATCGCGGCTGGTCGATAGCGTGGGGACGGAAGCCGGGGCCAGCGTGGTCGCCTTCGCGCTGCTGTTCCTGCCGGCCTATATCGCGGTGAAGATCTTCGCCCGGGCGATCGGCGGCAAGGCCCGGCGGTCCGTGCTGGGCCCCGTCGATCGGCTGCTCGGCGGCGGCTTCGGCTTGCTCAAGGGCCTGATCGGCGCGACGCTGTTCTTCCTGCTCGCCAACCTGGCGACCGACATGGTCTATGGCGGCAACGCCGAACGGCCGGAGTGGATGACCGAGAGCCGAACCTATCCTTTGCTCAACGCGACCGGCCGCGCGGTCGTCGATTGGGTCGAAACCCGCCGTCATCCCGGGGTCGAGCTATGATCCGCCTGCATGACACGATGACCCGGGAAAAGCGGCCGTTCGTCCCGCTCAACCCGCAGCGGATCACCATGTATGTCTGCGGGCCCACGGTTTACGGCCGCGCCCACATCGGCAACGCCCGGCCGGCGGTGATCTTCGACCTGCTTCGGCGCGTGCTGGAGCATGAATATCCGAGCGCCCAAGTCGTCTATGCGCGCAACGTCACCGACGTCGACGACAAGATCATCGCCTCGGCCGCGGAGGAAGGCGTCGACGTCTCGGTGATCACCGAGCGCTACGAGCGTTTCTACCTGGAGGACATGGGCGCGCTGGGCGTCCGGCCGCCGACGATCGCGCCGCATGCGACCCAGGAAATCGGCCCGATGATCGCGATGATCTCGGAGCTGATCGCCAAGGGCCATGCCTATGAGGCGCAAGGCCATGTGCTGTTCAGCGTGGCGAGCGACCCGACCTATGGCGAGCTCAGCCGCCGCGACCGCGAGGCGATGATCGCCGGCGCGCGGGTCGAGGTGGCCCCCTACAAGCGCGACCCGGCCGATTTCGTCCTGTGGAAGCCGAGCGAGCCGGACGTGGTCGGCTGGGACAGCCCGTGGGGCCGCGGGCGCCCGGGCTGGCACATCGAATGCTCGGCGATGATCCGCGCGCATCTGGGCGAGACGATCGACATCCACGGCGGCGGGCTCGACCTCATTTTCCCGCATCATGAGAATGAAATCGCCCAGAGCCGCTGCGCCCACGGCGGCCTGCCGCTCGCGCGCTATTGGGTCCACAACGGCTTCGTCGACATGGGCGCGGAGAAAATGTCGAAGAGCCTCGGCAACATCGTCACGCCCGAGGAATTGCTGAAGCGACACAAGGGCGAAACGCTGCGGCTGGCGCTGCTGTCGGCGCATTATCGC
>CBFGLY010000091.1:0-5545 GCA_965649725.1 uncultured Sphingomonas sp. | reverse complement strand
GACGCCGACACGATGGCCAAGGCGCGGGTGCCGCTCGAGCGGATGCTGGAGATGGCCGGCCGGACGGTGGGGCAGGGGGACGTCGGCAAGCCCCTCATCGACCAGCCGGAGCAGATCGATCCGAAGATCAGCGGCGACTGACGGCGCCTGCGGGCTTTGCCCCTAGGTCGATTGCATTTGGATTCCTCGCAGCTAAGAAATGGCGGTTCGCTGCCAAAGGATCGCCAATGCCCAATGTCGTTTCGGTCGGCGAAAACCCTACGCCCATCTGGGGAATGACGAACCGGGAGCGGACGCGCAGGATTTCACAGGCCATCGCCCAGGAGTGCGCGGGCGATGACAGCCTGATCCTCGCCAACGACGATTATGTCGTCGATCCGCTCCTTCTGACCTACGTCCAGTCGCAGCCGCCCTCGATCGTGGTGAGGGACGGCGTGCCAATCCTCGCCAAGCTGAAGGATCCAAGCCAGCAGGGCCCGATCGAGGCGGCCATGCGGGGCGGACCCATCCCGACCGGGACCGGCATCGACCGGATCGACGTGTGCGAGGCGCTGACGCTCTACAACCGCAAGCTGCGCAAGCGCGTTCACCCCACCGTGATGCGCCTCGAGCCCGGAACCGTGAAGGCGATCGAGCGCGATACTTATTTCGGCGCCTACAAGGGCGTCACCGACATTTTGACGAAATATCTGTGGCCCGAGTGGGCGCTCGTCCTCACCAGGATCGCCGCGAAGCTTGGCATGTCGCCCAACATGGTCACCGCGATCGGCTTCGTGAACTGCATCGCCGCCACCGTCCTTTTCTGGTTCGGACTCTATTGGGTCGGGATGGCCTTGGCGTTGGTCTTCATGGTGCTCGACACCGTCGACGGAAAGCTGGCGCGCTGCACGATCACCTCGTCGAAGACGGGCAGCCGGTTCGACCATCGGATCGACCAGATTCACCCGCCCTTCTGGTGGCTCGCCTGGCTGCACGGGCTGTCCGCCTGGGGATTGGCGCTCGGCGAGCCCTTGCTTGCGGCCTGCGTCGTTGCGCTTGTCGCGGGCTATGTCGTCGATCGGATCATCGAGCGCCGCTTCATCAAGCGCCACGGATTCCATATCCACGTCTGGACCAAGCTGGATTCGGACTTCCGCCTGATCGGCGCGAGGCGCAATCCGAACATGGCGATCCTGTTCGTTGCGATGCTGCTGCGCCGGCCGGACATTGGAATCGTCGCGGTCGCCGCCTGGACCCTCCTGTCGCTGGCCTTCCACGCCGTGCGCTCGGCCCAGGCGGGCAGCCGCCGCGCCCGCGGCGAAGCGCTCGCGTCCTGGCTCAGCTGATCAGCCGGCCTGAACGTCGATCGTCCGCGTCTCCGGATGATGTTTGTCCAGGTGGCGCTTCACGATCCTGAGGTTGCGCGTGTTGGACCGGAAGAAAAAGTCGGGCACCGCGCCGATCCACGGAATGATGCCCAGCAGCATGTCGAAGCCGATGTTGCCGGCCATCCGCGCGATCTGCCATTTCGACATGCCGAGGTTGCGCGCTTCCCAGGCGATGTAGCTGCCCAGCGCGGCGGCGGACACCGTGCCGACCCCGGGGATCAGGTCGAGCAGCACGTCGAGGCCGATCGGCTTGTTGATCCCGGGAACGACGAACATCCGCTCCAGGATTTTCTCCATCCCCTCGATCCGCTGCCGCACCGATGCCGGATCGGATCCCAGCGAAGGAAACTCCCGCTTCATTCGGGGTGTCGGCGGCTCGGTCAGGTCGGTCATTGCATGTCCCCGATGCGCGTATCGGCAAGCCCGACCAACGTGTGACGGGCAAAGGGGTTCTCCGCAAAGCCGGGGATGCGGCCCGAAACCAGCGACCAGCGGACCGGGGCCGCGATGGGAATGAACAGCTGCGCATCGTCCATCAACCTCGCCGCTTCCATCAGGAGCGCCGCGCGCTGCACCGCGATCGGCGCTGCGCGGGCGGCGGCAAGCAACGGCTCGGCATCCTCGACGCAGATCGGCGCAACGCCGCAGCGGAAACGGCGGAGGAACCAGGCAGGGGAGGTGGACGGCGCAACCTCGTCGACCCAGACCATATCGGCCGATGAAGCGGATTTGGCGCGTTCGACCTCCAGGCCCAGCGGGGTCCAGTCGTAACGAAGCCGGGCGAGCAGATAATCGCCGCCGGGACCTTCCGGCAGATAGAGGGAAAGCTTCGGCCGTTCTTCCTCTTCGCCGAATAGCCGGTTTCCGCTGGCGATGAGCGCCGAGCGGCGCTCGTCCATCGCTTGGCCGAGCCATGCCGGCTGGGCCGGCTGGCCAATTCCTTCGAGCCCCGCCTGGAGGAGAGTCGCGCGCGGCGCCAGCCCGTCGACATTCAGGCCGGCGACAAGCGCCGTCCGGTCGATCGCCTGGCTGAGCAGCTTGCGGACCTCTTCGTCCTGCAACAGCTCGCTTCGCTTGGTCGGAGCGAGGCCGAACAGGCCGGCCACGGGATCGAAACGCAGCGACCCGCGCGGCAGCTTGGCCTGCGTCGCATAAGGAAGGTCCGCAACCGTCCCGCCAATCACCACGTCCAGCTTGCCGGCGGCAAAGCCCGCCACCAGCGCCTTCGCCTCGCCGCCCGCGATCTCGACCCGTTCGACCGGGTCCTCTGCGTCGGGAATGCGGATTCGGTGGGTGATGAACAGCGCAGCCTCGTCCACTTCTCCCTTCGCCTCGGCGAGCTGCGAATCCGTGGGCGGTCCGAACGGCCCGGTTCCGACGCTCGCGCGGACCAGGCCGAACTCGGGCTGGGCGAGCAATTGGAGCAGGTTCGGCCGCGGCGCGCTGAGGCGGATTTCGATCACCCGGTCGGTCATGGCGACGATTTCCTTGACCGCGCCAAGCGTGTCCTTCAGCGGATTGGCACTGGCGGGGCGAAGCTGGCGGGACAGGATCCGGGCGATGTCTTCGGCGCGGATCTTGCGGCCGTCGGGCCATTCGCCGGTTTGCAGCCGGAAGATGTAGCTTAAGCCGTCGTCGCTGACGTTCCACCGTTCCGCCAGGCCGGGAACGACCTGTCCGCGCTCGTCGAAGCGGACCAGCCCCTGCGCCATGCTGGCCCGGACCAGCGCCTCGCCGGATGTCAGCGGGGCCGTGACCGTCTCGACCAGCCCGGGCTTCGGCCCGATCGCGGCGACGCGCGTGATTCCGTCCTTGTCCCGGTCGCACCCGCCCGCCAGCATCGCCGCCGACAGCAACGCGATGGTGAGGAGGCGGCGGCGGGAAAGCAGGGCAACCATCCGGCCAAGGGTTTAGCCTTAAACCGGGGTTCATCAACCACTGGATATTTCGTTCGAACTGTCTTAGTTGAGTAAGTCAGTGCGGCTGACCGTCGAGACGGCCGGAAAGGGAGCGATGGCGGACGATCATGGGCTTGGCGCCGGGCTGGGTGGCCACGGCATCTGGCAGCGGGGCGGGGTCGACGTCGAAAACCTGCCCGATCCGTTCGAATCCCGTCCCGCCGGGCCCGCACCTGCGCCGGAACCTCCGAGGAAATCGCGATGGCGTTGGGTCCGCTGGGGCTTCAACGCCTTTGCGGCTCTCCTCCTGGTCACGCTCATCTGGCTGATCGTCACGGCACCGCTCGGCCGGGCGCTCGAGCCCCTGGAAGACCCGGCGATGCTGCTTCTTTCCGAGGAGGGTCGGCCGATCGCCCGCCGCGGCGCGGTGAAGGACGAGCCGGTGGATGTCGCCAAGCTCGACCCGATGACCCCGGCCGCCTTCATCGCCATCGAGGATCGCCGCTTCCGCAGCCACTGGGGCATCGATCCGCGCGCGATCGGCAGGGCTATGGTCGCCAATGCCAGGGCCGGTGGAGTCCGTCAGGGCGGCTCGACCCTGACCCAGCAGCTCGCCAAGACCAGCTTCCTCTCGTCCGACCGGTCTCTCAAACGCAAGGCGCAGGAAGTGATCATCGCCTTCTGGCTGGAAGGCTGGCTGACCAAGGACGAGATTCTCTCCCGCTACCTGTCGAGCGTCTATTTCGGCGACGGCGTTTATGGCCTTCGCGCCGCGTCGCGCCATTATTTCGACCGGGAGCCGGAGCGGCTGACGCTGGCCCAGTCCGCGATGCTCGCCGGCATGGTCCAGGCGCCGTCGCGGCTCGCTCCGACGCGCAACCTGGCACTTGCCCAGAAGCGCAGCCGGCTGGTCCTGCAGACGATGGCGGACACGGGGGTCATCACGCAGTCGCGCGCGAAGGCGACGCGGTCGGCGCGGCCGGTGGGCGATGCCAGCAGCGTTCCGACGGGAACCTATTTCGCCGACTGGGTCGCTCCCCAGGCCGCTCGGGCGTTCGACGCGGATTATGGCGAGGTGAAGGTCCAAACGACCCTCGACGCCGATTTGCAGCGGCTTGCGGTGCGGGCGATCGCCAACGCCAGCATCGGCGACGCGCAGGCCGCGCTGGTGGCGATGCGGCCCGACGGTCGCGTGGTGGCGATGGTCGGCGGCCGCAACTACGGCAAGAGCCCGTTCAACCGCGCCACCCAGGCCCGCCGCCAGCCGGGCAGCGCCTTCAAGCTGTTCGTCTATCTGGCGGCGATGCGCGCCGGGTACCGGCCCGACAGCCTGATCGAGGATCGTCCGGTGACGGTCGATGGCTGGTCGCCCGGAAACAATGACGGGGTCTATCGCGGCTCGATCACCCTTCGCGAGGCGTTCCTTCGATCGAGCAACGCCGCGACGGTCCGGCTGGCGGAACAGGTCGGGCGCCAGAACGTGATCCGCGCCGCCAAGGATCTGGGAATCGATTCGCCGCTGACCGACCGGCCCAGCCTTTCGCTCGGGACGTCGGGGGTCAGCCTGCTCGAGCTGACATCCGCCTACGCCGCGATCGCCGGTGGCCGCTACCCGGTCGAGCCGCGCGGACTCCCGTCGACGGATTCCCAGGACGATGGCGGCCTTTCCTCCTTCTTCGCCCGGGGCGGGCGGCTCGACGACCGGCGCGACCGGGCGCCGATGCTCGACCTGCTGTGGGCCGCGGCGAATGAAGGGACCGGCCGCCGTGCAGCTTTGTCGACCCCGACCTTCGGCAAGACCGGGACGACCCAGAACAATCGCGATGCGCTCTTCATCGGCTTTGCCGGAAATCTGGTGGTGGGCGTCTGGGTCGGCCGCGACGACAATGGATCGCTGGGCAAGATCACCGGCGGGAGCGCCCCGGCCCAGATCTGGCGGCGTTTCATGCAGCCGGCGATTGCCATCGACGGGCGCCGGGGACCGCCCTTGCCGGCTCAGTTCAGGGTCCCCCAGCGCCAAAAACCGGAGCGCAAGAGCCCTCTTCCCGACGAATGGAGCGAGGGCGGCGAGACGATCCGGGAAATCATCGAGCTGGTCGAGCAGCTGATCGAGGAAAATTAGCGCGCTTTTCCAGCGGTGAAGATGGTTAATCCTCGGAAACCGGCGGCTTTAAACCTTTCTCAACCCTTCGGGCCGTAATTCTGTCTGCAACCGACGCGGAGTCTGTCGCGGAGGTGGGGAAATGTGGATCCCCTTTGTGGAGCCTTAAGGAGACCAGA
>CBFGLY010000090.1:0-5562 GCA_965649725.1 uncultured Sphingomonas sp. | reverse complement strand
CCGGGCGGCGGCACCGCGCTGCTCTATGCGGTGAAGGCGCTCGACGGCCTCAAGGGTGCCGACGACGACCAGACCCGCGGCATCGACATCATCCGCAAGGCCCTGCAGGCGCCGGTTCGCCAGATCGCGGCCAACGCCGGTCACGACGGCGCGGTTGTCGCCGGCAAGCTGCTCGACGGCGATGATTCGACGCTCGGCTTCAATGCCCAGACCGAAACCTACGAAAACCTGGTCAAGGCCGGCGTGATCGACCCGACCAAGGTCGTCCGCACCGCCCTCCAGGACGCGGCGTCGGTCGCCGGCCTGCTCATCACCACCGAAGCGGCGGTGAGCGAGCTTCCGGAAGACAAGCCGGCGATGCCGATGGGCGGCGGAATGGGCGGAATGGGCGGAATGGACTTCTAGCCTGAGGCGGCCGGGAACTGCGAAGCGGTCGCAAAGCGACCGTTAGCAGGTCCCGGACTCGCTGAAGGCCGGACGGCCTGCCCCCGGACCTGATCCGGGGGACAGGACCGACGGCGCGGATTTACTCCGCGCCGGCCCGCGCCAAGCTAATCCGAACGATTTGAAGGGCCGGCATCTTCGGGTGCCGGCCCTTCTTCGTTTCGGGCCAGCTCGTCGAGCATGTCCTCGGCCTCGTTCAGCCGGGCAGACTCTTCGGTCGTCGGCGCCTGAGGCTGCTCCTCCCGATCGCAGCCGGTAAACAGAAGCAGGGCGACCAGAATCTTCTTCATCTCGCTCGAAGTACCACTTCGAGCGAAGAATAAAAAAGGGCCGCCCGGTCGCCCGGACGGCCCTCCTTTTCGCTTCGAAGACGCGAGCTTACTCGGCAGCGTTCTCGGCGGCGTCGGCGGTGGCGTCGGCGGCATTCTCAACCGCTTCGCCAGCGTTCTCGACGGCATTGCCAGCGGCGTCGAGCGCGTTGTCGACGGCGTTGTCGGCGGCCGCAGCGTCGTTCTCGACGGCGTTCTCGACCGTGGTGTTCTCGACAGCGTTCTCGGTCTTGGTTTCGCACGCGGCCAGGCCGAGCGCGAGGACCGCAACGGTCAGTGCAACCTTCTTCATGATCGTTCCATTCCTTGCTTATGGGGACCAACCCCCCTTGCGGAGAGCCGGTCCGGCTCGGCCTCACCACATAGGGTCAGGCCAGGCGGCGGAAATATAGAGGAGTCGCCCGTCACGCAATCGTCATTTGAAAGATTGCGGCAAAATGGTGGCCGGCCGACATCCTGGATTGACGGATATAAAGACTTCCTTATATCCTTAAACCGTGTCCGAAGACCTCAAGCTTGCCGCGCTTTTCCAGGCGCTGGCCGACCCGACGCGGCTGCGCATCCTTGCGCTGCTCAGGTCGATGGAGCTGTCGGTCGGAGAACTTGCGCAAGTGCTTGGGCAAAGCCAGCCGCGGGTATCGCGCCACGTCAAGATATTGAGCGATTCCGGCCTGGTCGGCCGCCGCAAGGAGGGAAGCTGGGTCTATCTCCAGCTGGCCGATCCGGAGCGCACGGCCCCGCTGTTCGATCTTTACGACGGCTGGGCTGGCGAGGATTCGCTCGATCAATTCGCGGCCGATGTGGCGCGGCTGGAAGCGGTCCGCGCCGACCGGGCAGAGGCGGCCCGCCGCTACTTCGAAGCCCATGCCGCGACCTGGGACAGCGTCCGCTCGCTCCACGTCGCCGAAAGCGAGGTCGAGGAGGCCATCGCCGACCTGTTGGTCGACCGGCCGCTGGGGAATTTGCTCGACATCGGCACCGGCACCGGTCGGATGCTGGAACTGTTCGCGTCGCGCGCCGACAGCGCTATCGGCATCGACCGTTCGTCGGAAATGCTCCGGCTTGCCCGGGTGAAGCTGGAAGAAGCCGGCATTTCCGGTGCCAGCCTTCGCCAGGGGGACATGTACGCCCTGCCGCTCGCCGACCGCAGCGCCGACAGCATCATCCTTCACCAGGTGCTGCATTTCGCGCAGCAGCCGGGCGCTGCAATCGCCGAAGCAGCGCGGGTGCTCGCCCCCGGCGGGCGCCTGCTGGTGATCGATTTCGCCCAGCATGACCGCGAGGAATTGCGCGAACAGGATGCGCATCTTCGTCTGGGCTTCGCCGACGACGCGATCCGCGGCTGGTTCTCGGCAGCGGGCCTCGAACTCGACCGGACCGAGCGGCTGGAGGGCGGCGAGCTGACCGTCATCCTGTGGCGCGGGGCCAAGGCCGGCCTTGCTCGGCAGGACAGGGCGGCGGCATGAATCGCGAATCCCAAATCGCCCTGACGGAGCATCAGCCGCTGTTCGCCGAGGCGCGCGGCGATATTGCCGTCAGTTTCGAATTCTTCCCGCCGAAGACGGACGCCATGGCCGAAACGCTGTGGAAGTCGATCGAGACGCTGGCGCCGCTTCACCCGCGCTTCGTGTCCGTGACCTACGGCGCCGGCGGCTCGACGCGCGAGCGCACCCATGCGACCGTTGCCCGGCTGGTCAACGAAACCGACCTGGCCCCTGCCGCCCATCTTACCTGCGTCGGCGCGACCCGCGACGAAATCGACGAGATCGCGCGCGGATATTGGGACGCGGGCGTGCGCCACATCGTCGCACTGCGCGGCGACCCGCCCGAGCCTGGCCAGCCCTATTCGGCTCACCCCGGCGGCTATGCCAATGCGGCGGAGCTGGTGACGGGCCTGAAAGCGGTCGCGCCGTTCGAGATTTCGGTCGCGGCCTATCCCGAGGTTCATCCGGACAGCGATTGCCCGGATAGCGACCTCGACAATCTGCTTCGCAAGATCGACGCGGGCGCCGACCGGGCGATCACTCAATTCTTCTTCTCGCCCGACTGCTTCTTCCGCCTGCGCGACAAGGTCGCCGAGCGGCGGCCCGGCGTGGAGATCGTCCCAGGCATCCTGCCCGTCACCAATGTCGCCCAGGCGCGCCGCTTCGCCGGCTTGTGCGGGGCGGCGATCCCCGACTGGATGGACCGCCTGTTCGAAGGGTTGGACGACCTTCCCGCCGCGCGACAGCTCGTCGCCGCGACCGTCGCCGGCGAGCTGTGCGGCCAGCTTTATTGCGGAGGGGTCCGCCATTTCCATTTCTACACGCTCAACCGGGCCGAACTGGCCTACGCCATCTGCCACATGCTGGGGGTAAGGGCATGAGTGCCGCGAGCGCCCTTCGCGCAGCCGCTGCGCAGCGCGTCCTGGTGAAGGACGGCGCCTATGGCACGATGATCCAGGCGGAGAGGCTGTCCGAAGCCGATTTCCGGGGCGGACGGGAGTTCTCCCACGACCAGCGCGGCAATAACGACCTGCTCAACCTGACGCGCCCCGACGTCGTGCGGGGAATCGCTCGCCAATTCGTTGAGGCCGGGGCGGATATCCTTGCCACCAACACCTTCAACGCCAACCGGATCAGCCAGTCGGACTATGGCGCGGAAGGGTTGGTCGGCGAAATCAACGAGGCGGCCGCGCGGATCATCCGCGACGTCGTGGAAGGCGCGAACGACGGCCGCCAGCGCTGGGTCGCCGGCGCGATCGGGCCGACCAACAAGACGCTGTCGCTGTCGCCCGACGTCAACGACCCCGGCTATCGCGAGGTCGATTTCGACGAGGTGAAGGCCGTCTATCGCGAGCAGATCGATGCGCTGGTGCGAGGCGGGATCGATTTCGTGCTGATCGAGACGGTGTTCGACACGCTCAATTGCAAGGCCGCGATCATGGCCGCGCTGGAGGCGGAAGAGGCGCTGGGCCGCGAGCTTCCGATCATGATCTCCATGACCCTCACCGACCTCAGCGGCCGCAACCTCAGCGGCCACACGGTCGAGGGCTTCTGGGCCACCGTCCGCCATGCCCGGCCGCTGACCATCGGCCTCAACTGCTCCTTCGGCGCGGCCCAGCTCCGGCCGCACCTCGCCGCCTTGTCGCGGCAGGCGGAGACGCTGGTCATGGCCTATCCCAATGCCGGCCTTCCCAACGAGCTCGGCGAATATGACGAGGTGGCGGAAGAGACCGCTGCCCAGGTCCGCGAATGGCTCGACGAGGGCCTTGTGAACATTGTCGGCGGATGCTGTGGGACCACTCCTTCCCACATCGCCGCGATTGCCGGGGCGGTGCGCGATTGCACGCCGCGCGCCGTCCCGGCCTCCCCCTCGTCCACGCTGCTGGCCGGCCTCGAACCGATGGTGCTTGCCGCGTGAATGACTTCGCTGGGGCGGGTGCCCGTTTCGTCAACATCGGTGAGCGCACGAACGTCACCGGGTCGGCCAAGTTCAAGAAGCTGATCCTGGCTGGCGACTATGACGCCGCCGTCACCGTCGCCCGCGACCAGGTCGAGGCGGGCGCCCAGATCATCGACGTCAACATGGACGAGGCGCTGCTCGACGGCGAGCAGGCGATGGCGACCTTCCTCAAGCGCCTCGCCGCCGAGCCCGACATCGCCCGCGTGCCGGTCATGATCGATAGCTCGAAGTGGAGCGTGATCGAGGCGGGTTTGAAATGCGTCTCGGGCAAGCCGATCGTCAATTCGATCAGCCTCAAGGAAGGCGAGGAGCTGTTCTTGGCCGCCGCCCGCAAGGTGCGCGCTTATGGCGCCGCCGTCGTCGTCATGGCCTTCGACGAAACCGGCCAGGCCGACACGAAACAGCGCAAGGTCGAGATTTGCGAGCGGGCCTACAAGCTGCTCGTCGCCGACGGCTTCCCGCCCGAGGATATCATCTTCGATCCCAACGTCTTCGCAATCGCGACCGGCATCGACGAGCATCGCCGCTATGCGATCGACTTCATCGAAGCGACGCGGGAAATCCGCGCGCGCTGCCCCCACGTCCATGTCTCGGGCGGCCTGTCGAACCTCAGCTTTTCGTTCCGCGGCAATGAGCCGGTCCGCCGCGCGATGCACAGTGTGTTCCTGTTCCACGCCATCCCGGCCGGCATGGACATGGGCATCGTCAATGCCGGTCAGCTCGACGTTTACGACGCAATTGACCCGGAGCTTCGCGAGGCCTGCGAGGATGTGATCTTCGACCGGCGCGACGATGCCACCGAGCGGCTGATCGCGCTGGCCGAGCGATATCGCGGCACCGACGCCGCCGAGGAGAAGAAGGCCGCCGAATGGCGCGGCTGGCCGGTCCAGCAGCGGCTCAGCCATGCGCTGGTCAAGGGCATCGACGCCCACATCATCGAGGACACCGAAGAAGCGCGCCAGGCTTTCGCCCGCCCGATCGAGGTCATCGAAGGCCCGCTGATGGACGGGATGAACGTGGTCGGCGACCTGTTCGGCTCCGGCAAGATGTTCCTGCCCCAGGTCGTGAAGTCGGCCCGGGTGATGAAGCGGGCGGTGGCGCACCTCATCCCCTTCATCGAGGCGGAGAAGGAAAAGTCGGGCCTGACCCAAGGCAAGGGCCGGGTCGTGATGGCGACGGTCAAGGGCGACGTTCACGACATCGGCAAGAACATCGTCGGCGTGGTCCTCCAGTGCAACGGCTTCGAGGTGATCGACCTGGGCGTGATGGTGCCCTGGCAGGACATCCTCCAGGCCGCGAACGACAATAAGGCGGACATGATCGGGCTGAGCGGCCTCATCACCCC
>CBFGLY010000089.1:0-5649 GCA_965649725.1 uncultured Sphingomonas sp. | reverse complement strand
TCGTGCCGATGGGCCCGAAGGTGCTCGTCGCCCGCAAGGCGCTTCCGGTCGGCACGATCATCGACGCCGAAAGCCTCGCCTTCCAGGCCTGGCCCAAGGAGCTGGTGCAGAACGCCTATTACACCGAGGGCTCGCCCGACGCCGACATGGCCAAGCTGATCGGAACGGTTGTCCGCAACCCGATCACCGCCGGTCAGCCGTTGACCCATGGCGCCCTGGTCGGCCCGAAGGACCGCGGCTTCCTTGCCGCCGCCCTCAGCCCCGGCATGCGCGCCGTGACCGTCCCCGTGTCCGCCACGTCGGGAGTCGCCGGTTTCGTCTTCCCGGGCGACCGCGTCGACATGGTCCTGACCCAGGATGTGGTCGGCGGAGGCGATGGCCCGCCGCTGAAGGTTTCGGAAACGATCGTTCGCAATTTGCGCGTGCTCGCCACCGACCAGCGCATCGACAGCAAGAATGAGGAAGGCAAGACCGAGGTCAAGACCTTCACCACCGTCACCTTCGAAGCGACGCCCCGCATCGCCGAGAAGATCGCGGTCGCCCAGTCGATGGGCACGCTCAGCCTGGCCCTGCGCTCGATCGCCGACAATGCGTCCGAGCTGGAGCGCGCGGTTGCGAGCGGCGACGTCAAGGTGCCCGCAGGCACCGATCCTTCCGAGGAAAAGCGCATGCTGCTCGCGATCGCCAACCGCCCGGCCGACAATAATACGACCTTTGTCACCGGCGGCGACGTGTCGCGCTTCCAGCGCCGCAGCGTCCCGGCCAAGCCTGCCGCCGCTCCGGCGCCTGGCACCGCCGCTCCGGCAGGCAACGCTGGCGTCGCCGGCGTCCCGGTCGGCCCCGTAGTCCGTGTCGCACGCGGCAATAATGTCACCGTCGTTCCGGTGGGAGCTCGCTAAGATGACCAGTAACTCGATCCGCCGCCACGCGCGTCTGGGCACTGCCCTCGCCGCGCTGGCAATGAGCCTCGGCCCCGTCGCCGTCGCAACGCCCGCCGCCGCGCAGTCCCGTGCCGCGCGTCCGTCGGAAACGCTGAACCTGTCGCAGAACACCGGCACGCTGGTGCGCCTGGGATCGCCGATGAGCGACGTATTCGTCGCCAACGACCAGATCGCAGACATCCAGGTCCGTTCCTCGACGCAGCTCTATGTCTTCGGCAAGTCGGCCGGCGAGACCACCGTCTATGCCACCGACAAGTCGGGCCGGGTCGTCTATGCCGCCAACGTTCGCGTCGGCACCAACGTCGGTTCGGTCGGGGAAATGCTTCGCCTGGCGATGCCGGAAGCCAACATCCAGGCCACGCCGATGAACAATCTGGTGCTGCTGACCGGCACGGTCGCTTCGCCGACCGACGTGGAAGAGGCTCAGCGCCTGGTCCAGGCCTATGTCGGCGAGGGCACTCAGGTCGTCAGCCGGATCCGTTCGGCCACCCCGCTGCAGGTCAGCCTCAAGGTGAAGATCGCCGAGGTCAGCCGCAGCCTGGTCAAGCAGATCGGCGTCAACCTTCTGACCCGCGACGGCACCGGCGGCTTCCAGTTCGGAGTCGGTCAGGGCAATCCGGGCACCTTCGGCACTCCGGCGGTGGGCGAAACCCCTGCCGTTCCCAAGGGCTTCAATGTCGGCGCGACCGGCACCACGCTGGGCTTCGCCGGCAAGCTTCTGGGCCTCGACATCCTGTCGACCCTGAACCTGTCGGAAGCCGACGGCCTGGTCACCACGCTTGCCGAGCCGACGCTGACCGCCCTCTCGGGCGAGACCGCCAGCTTCCTGGCCGGCGGCGAATTCCCGATCCCGGTCTCGCAGAGCCTGGGCGCGGTCACCGTCGAATATAAGCAATATGGCGTCGGCCTGGCCTTCACGCCGATCGTGCTTGCCGACGGCCGCATCTCGATGCGCGTCCGCCCGGAAGTCAGCGAGCTGTCGAACGAAGGCTCGATCACGCTCAACGGCTTCGAAGTTCCGGCGCTGACCACCCGGCGCGCCGAAACGACGGTCGAGCTCGGCTCCGGCCAGAGCTTCATGATCGCCGGCCTGCTGCGCAACGCCAACACCAACAACGTCGACAAGGCTCCCTTCCTCGGCGACCTGCCGATCCTGGGCGCCCTGTTCCGGTCGACCAAGTATCGCCGCGCGGAGACCGAGCTGGTCATCGTCGTGACGCCGTACCTGGTCCGCCCGGTTTCGAACCAGCTCGCGCTGCCGACCGACGGCTACCGCGCTCCGGCTTCGGGCGACATGGTCCTGGAAGGACAGACCTTCCGCGGCGTGTCCGGTCCGGCCGCAGTCGCGCCCGCTCCGGCCCCGGCCATCACCGGCGCCGCAACCACCGCAACCGCCAGCCCCGGCTTCAAGCTGTGACCGGCCCCGCGCAAAGGAAGGAACAGACGATGCGCCGTCATTTCGCTCTCCTGGCCCTCGCCACCGCGCTGGCCGGCTGCACCCACGACCGCCCGACGGTGGCGATGCGTGGCGTCTCCTCGGTCAACGTGCCGGTCGTCAGCCGCGCCGACTATGTGTTCGACGCGGCCGCTCCGGACGGTTCGCTCGGCCCGGCCGAGGAAGCCCGGCTGGATGCATGGTTCCGCTCGCTGCAGCTCGGCTATGGCGACTCCATCTATGTCGACGGTCCCTATGTCGACGGAGCCCGCGACGATGTCGCGCGGATCGCCGGCCGCTACGGGATGCTGATCAGCAACGGAGCTCCGGTCACCGCCGGCGCCGTCGCTCCCGGCTCGGTCCGGGTCGTCGTCAGCCGTACCCGCGCAAGCGTTCCGAACTGCCCGAACTGGTCGGTGCCGTCGCAGCCCAACCTGGAAAATGCGACGATGTCGAACTTCGGTTGCGCAGTGAACAGCAACATGGCGGCGATGATCGCCAATCCGGAGGACCTGGTCCACGGGCGCGAAGGCAGCGGCCTTAGCGACTCCGTTACGGCCAGCAGGGCGATCGGCGTTTACCGCACGACCCCGCCGACGGGCACCAAGGGTCTTCAGCAAATCGACACGAAGGGCTCAAAGTGATGAACGCTCCGTTCCAAGCGCGCGCGGGTTTGCGTGACCCGTTCACCGCCTTCGTCTGCGACGACGCAACGGCCGACATGCTGCGGCCGGTGGCGGTCGAGCATGGCTGGTCGCCGGAAAAGGTCCACAAGGGTGGCCTTCGCAACGCGGTCCAGTCGCTGTCCGTTTCGGCCAGCCCGACGATCCTGTTCGTCGACCTGTCGGAATCGGCGGATCCGCTGAACGACATCAACGCCCTGGCCGAGGTCTGCGAGCCCGGCACGGTCGTGATCGCGTCCGGCCAGGTCAACGACGTCCGCCTCTATCGCGATCTCGTCGCCAGCGGCATCCACGACTATCTGCTGAAGCCGTTCACGGTCGACCAGCTGCGCGACACCTTCGCGCATGCGCAGTCGATCCTGTCGGGCCCGCGCGGCGAAGCGCAGGCCGACAAGCCGCACGTGCTTTCGGCGGTGATCGGCGTTCGCGGCGGCGTCGGCGCCTCGACGATCGCGACCAGCCTGGCCTGGCTGATGGGCGAGAAGTCCCATCGCTCGACCGCGCTGCTCGACCTCGACGTCCACTTCGGCACCGGCGCGCTGGCGCTGG
The DNA here is from genome assembly GCA_965649725.1 of uncultured Sphingomonas sp. Taxonomy (GTDB): domain Bacteria; phylum Pseudomonadota; class Alphaproteobacteria; order Sphingomonadales; family Sphingomonadaceae; genus Sphingomicrobium. Next base: position 2,041 of record CBFGLY010000089.1, on the reverse strand, counting down.
ACCTGGAGCCGGGACGCGGCCTCACCGACGCGATCGAGAACCCGAGCCGCATCGACGGCCTGTTCATCGAACGCGCCATGATCCGCGCCAACGAGCGCCTGTCGGTCCTGTCGGCCGAAGCCCCGCTTCACCAGCCGCTGATCACCGACGGCACCGCCTTCTTCCAGCTTCAGGAAGAGATGAAGAACGCGTTCGAATCGACCGTTCTCGACCTGCCGCGGCAGATGCTGATCAACTATCCGCACATGGTGCACGACGCCCATGTCGCGGTGGTCGTCAGCGAGCTGACGCTGGCGGCGACGCGCGACACGATCCGGGTCCTTGCCTGGCTGAAGTCGAACGCGCCGCAGACCAAGGTCATCGTCGCTGCCAACCGGGTGCCCTCGGGCGGCGCTCTCGAGATCAACAAGAAGGATTTCGAGCAGTCGATCGAGCGTTCGGTGGACATCGTCTTCCCGGACGACCGCAAGGTTGCCGCCCAGGCCGCCAAGCTCGGCAAGCCGATGGCGGAGATCGCGACCGGAAAGATGGCCGCGCCCTTCACCCAGCTGTCGAACATGGTGCTTAGCCATGCCAGCGAGGAAGGCGCCACGCCCGACGGCAAGGCCGCCGGCAGCAAGTCGCTGGTCGACAATCTGAAGTCGATGCTGGCCAAGCCGAAGGACAAGGCCGCCTAAGGCCGATGAGTGACGCGTAGGGGGCGGGCCTCGCCCTCTCCGCCAGTTGGACGAGCAGGACGAACGGACGGATCATGATCTATATCATCATCTTGGCGATCGGCGTGATGGGCGCCCTCCTGCTTGGCGGCAAGGCGCTCAGCGGTCCGAACCCGCGCAAGGCGGTCAAGCGCCGCATGGAGCTGTTGAAGGAGCGCCACGCCGACGGCGTGCTGGCCGCCAACGCCCAGGCCCAGATCCGCAAGCTGATGGCCGCCCGCGCGAGCCGCGTGGACAGCTGGGCGTCGACCCTGGTTCCGAAGCCCGCGCTGATGCGCAAGCGCCTCGACCAGACCGGCAAGCAGATCACGCTGGGCAAATATGCCATGGCCTCGGTCGGCATCGCCCTGTTCGTCGCCGCGCTGCTGACGTTCAAGGGCATGCCGTTCATGCTGGCCTTCTTCGTCGGCCTGTTCGCCGGCGTCGCCATCCCGCACTTCGCGGTCAATTTCCTGATCGGCCGCCGGCTGCGTCAGTTCAACGCCAACTTCCCGGACGCCATCGAGCTGATGGTCCGCGGCCTTCGCTCGGGTCTTCCGATCACCGAGACGCTCGGTATCGTCGCCGGCGAGATCAGCGGCCCGGTCGGGGTCGAATTCCGGGCAGTGGCCGACAAGATGAAGATCGGCCGGACGATGGAAGCCGCGCTCCAGGAAACGTCGGACCGGCTCGGTACGGCCGAATTCCAGTTCTTCGTCATCACGCTGGCGATCCAGCGCGAGACGGGCGGCAACCTCGCGGAAACCCTTTCCAACCTGGCCGACGTGCTTCGCAAGCGCGGGCAGATGAAGCTGAAGATCCGCGCGATGAGCTCGGAATCCAAGGCGTCGGCCTACATCGTCGGCTCGCTGCCCTTCATCGTCTTCACGCTCGTCTACATGGTGAACCCTGGCTACATGCACGGCTTCTTCGAGGACGAGCGCCTGATCGTGGCGGGCCTTTGCGGCCTCGGCTGGATGAGCATCGGCGTGTTCATCATGGCCAAGATGGTCAACTTCGAAATCTAGCGGGAATTTGACGATGGCAGCCCCCACCGGACCTACTCTCCTCGGCGTCGACGTCGTCATGGTGGCAACCGTGCTCAGCGCGGTCGCGACCTTCGCCGTGATGATCGCCATCTACGCCGCGACCACGGTCCGCGATCCGATGGCGCGCCGCGTCAAGGCGCTCAACGACCGCCGTGAGCAATTGAAGGCCGGCATCGTCGCGTCGACCAACAAGCGCAAGAAGCTGACCAACAAGAACGCCGCCGCCGACCGCGTGCGCGGCATCCTGTCGAGCTTCAAGATGCTCCAGGACGACCAGATCAAGAAGACCCAGACCCG
>CBFGLY010000088.1:0-5686 GCA_965649725.1 uncultured Sphingomonas sp. | reverse complement strand
TTCAGCTTCCTGGACGTGCCCACGCTTAGCGGCGGAGTGGGCGCATGAAATTCTCCCTGTCCTGGTTGCGCGATCATCTTGAGACCGATGCCGACGCGGCGACGATTGCCGAAACCCTGACCCGCATTGGACTGGAGGTCGAAGGGGTCGACAATCCGGCCGAAGCGCTTCGCCCCTTCACCGTCGCCAGGGTGCTGACTGCTGAAAGGCATCCGCAGGCCGACAAGCTTCAGGTGCTGACCGTCGACAAGGGCGACGGCGAGCCGTTGCAGGTCGTTTGCGGCGCCCCCAACGCCCGGGCGGGGCTGGTCGGCGTGTTCGGCGGGCCCGGCACCTATGTTCCGGGCAGCGACTTCACGCTCAAGAAGGCCGCGATCCGGGGCGTCGAATCCAACGGCATGATGTGCTCGGCGCGCGAGCTTCAGCTTGGCGACGATCATGACGGGATCATCGAGCTTGCCGCCGACGCGCCGGTCGGCACCAGCTTCGCCGATTTCGCCGGGCTCGACGATCCCGTGTTCGACGTTGCGATCACTCCGAACCGGCAGGATTGCATGGGCGTTCGCGGAATCGCTCGCGACCTGGCGGCGGCCGGCCTGGGTACGCTTAAGCCGCTGCGGGTTCCGGCCATCGAGGGCAGCTTCGACAACCCGGTCGAGATCCGGATCGAGGATGCCGATGGCTGTCCCGCCTTTTTTGGCCGCACCGTGCGCGGACTGAAGAATGGCGCTTCGCCGGACTGGATGCAAAGCCGGCTGAAGGCGGCCGGGCAGAGGCCGATTTCCGCCCTGGTCGACATCACCAACTATGTGATGATCGACCTCGGCCGGCCGAGCCATGCCTATGACCTGAAGGAGCTGAAGGGCGCTGTCAGCGCTCGCCGCGCCCGGGAAGGCGAGACCGTCGTTGCCCTCAATGAAAAACAATATGCGCTCGATCCCTCGATGACCGTTATCGCCGACGAAGCGCAGGTCCATGACATTGGCGGGATCATGGGCGGCGAACATAGCGGAGTCACCGACGCAACCACCGACACTTTGCTGGAGGTCGCCTATTTCACGCCGGAGCGCATTGCGAAGACCGGCCAGTCGCTCCAGCTGACCAGCGATGCGCGGAGCCGGTTCGAGCGCGGCGTCGACCCGGCCTTCCTCGATGACGGTCTGGCGATCCTCACCGGGCTGATCCTGGAAATCTGCGGCGGCGAAGCGAGCCGGGTCACCCGCGCCGGCCAGCCGCCGGTCGAGGAGAAGCGCGTCGACTTCGACCCTGCTCGCACGCTCGAGCTTGGCGGAATCGACGTGCCGAAAGCGGAGCAGGAAGCGATCCTCGAGCGCCTCGGATTCACGATCGAGGGGCGTGAGGCCATCGTCCCAAGCTGGCGGCGGGACATCGATGGGCCGGCCGACCTGGTCGAGGAGGTGACGCGCATCGTCGGCTATGATTCCATACCGTCTGCCCCGCTTCCGCGCTCGGCCGGAGTTGCGCCGCCGACGGCGACCCGCAGCCAGAAGATGGAGCGCAAGGTCCGCCGGGCGGCTGCCGCGCGCGGACTCGACGAAGCGGTGACATGGAGCTTCATCGGCGAGGAAGAGGCGGCGCTATTCGCAAGCGAGACGCACCGGCTGGCCAACCCGATCAGCGAGGAAATGAAGGTCATGCGACCTTCGATGATTCCCGGCCTCGTCGCTGCCGCCCGGCGCAACGCCGACCGCGGAGCGAGCAGCATTCGCCTGTTCGAGCTTGGCCGTCGCTATCTCGCCGATGCCGAGCGGCCGACCGTGGGCCTGCTGCTCGCCGGTGACAAGGCCCTGCGCGACTGGAGCGCGGGCAAGGCCAAGGGGTTCGACGCCTATGATGCAAAGGCCGAGGCGCTGGCACTGCTCGAAGCAGCGGGCGCGCCGGTCGGCAATCTGCAGCTGACCATGAACGCGGGCGGCAATTGGCACCCCGGGCGGTCGGCGACGGTCGGGCTCGGCAAGAATATCCTCGCGGCATTCGGCGAACTTCATCCCCGGATCGCCAAGGCACTCGATGCGCCCGCCGGGACGGTCGTCGCGGAAATCTATCTGGATGCGATCCCCGCGCCCCGTTCCAGCGAGCGCGCTCGGCCGGCCTTCGCGCCGCCTCCGCTTCAGGCGATCAGCCGCGACTTCGCGTTCGTCGTTCCGCCCGCGCTTGCCGCCGACGCGCTGGTCCGTTCCATTCGCGGATCGAACAAGGAACTGATCGCCGACGCCCGGGTCTTCGACCGTTACGAAGGCGATGCGGGTCTCAGCCTTGCGGTCGAGGTCAGCCTGCAGCCGACCGACAAAAGCCTGACCGATCCGGAGATCGCGGCGGTTTCAGCCGGGATTGTCGCAGCTGCCGAAAAGCTTGGAGCGAAGCTCAGGAGTTGAGCGCGTTGATCGCGGCGTGCACTCGCCCTTCGACATCGTTGCGCTTCAGGCCCGACGGGATCGTCTCGCCAACCTTGAACCGGATCACGCCCGGCCGCTTGACCAGCCCGCGAGACCAGAGTCGTCCGCTGTCGAGCGCCACTGGAACGACCGGCAATCCGAGCGCCCGGTAAAGTCCCGCAAACCCTGGCCGAAGCGCCGGCCGTTCGCCGACCGGGACGCGGGTGCCTTCGGGGAAGATGACGACCGGCCTTCCTTCGGCGACGGCTTCCTTCCCCTTGGCCATCATCTCGCGAAGCGCGCTGGCGCCCGCTTCGCGGTCGACGCCGATCACTCCGTATCGAAGCGTCACCCAGCCGAACAAGGGGATTTGGGTCAGCTCCTTCTTCATCACCACCACGGGAGTGCGGGCAAAGCGAAGCGCCTCGATCGTCTCCACCATCGCCTGGTGCTTGACCGCGATGAGGTAGGGGCCCTGCGGTATCTCGCCGTCCCATTCGAACCGGATTCCCAGCAGGTTGCGCACCAGCCAATGGTGGAAGTCCGACCAGCCATGGACGACCCGGCGAACGGGCGTCGAGCCGGCCGGGGACACCGCGATGACCGCAAGCACATAGACCAGCGTGCCCGGATAGAAGAGGAGCGCGAACAGCAGCGAACGGACAAGAGCCATCAGATATCCAGCCACACGCTCAGCCGGCGGAGCAGATATTTATTATATTCGGCGAACAGCGTCGTCAGGCTCGGCTCCGTCCTGACGGCGTCCGGAACGATCCGGAAACTCGGGTCGAACTGGCGATTAAACTCATAGCGGGCGCGGCGCATGTGCCAGTCGTTGGTCACCAGCCTGAGACTTTTGAACCGATGGCGGTCCATCCACCGCTTCGCTTCTTCGGCGTTCGATCGCGTGTCGACCGATTCCGAGCCCAGATCGACGCAGCAATCGAACAGCTTCCGCTTGCCGCGCAGCCGATGGACGAGGTCCGCCTTGCGGACCGAGGGGTCCGCACCCGCGATCAGCAGCCGCTTTGCCTTGCCTTCGGACAGCAGCTTGGCGGCATATTCGATGCGTCCCTTGCCGCCGGTAACGGCAACGATGGCGTCGACCCGCGCGGTATCGTCGGGCGCCGGCCCATCCAGCGTCACTGCGAAAAGCGCAAAGCCCAAAACATAAAGGATGGCGCCGAAAGCGAGCAGGCGAGCGATCATAAGCGCTCGCGCAATGCCCGAAGCAGTGCCGAACGCGCAACCAGCGTCGCGAGAAGTGCGACCGCAAGCGGAAGCAGCGCGAGAAGGGCTGCGTCCATCCAGTCGAGGGGCGGTGCCCCTGCAAGGCTGGTGGCGAGGCTGGCACTGCCGATGATGGTCCCGAGGATCAGTCCGGCCACCGCTGCGCCCGCGATCCCGCCCAACAAGGCGTCGACGCCGATCTGGCTGAGGAACAGCCGTGCGACCTGGTCATCGGTCGCGCCAATGCCGTGCATGACCTCGATCGTTGCGCGATGGGTATCGAGAGCCCCGCGCGCGGCGAGCACGATCGCGGCCGCACTTGCGAAGGCAATCAGAAGAACGAGGCCGAACGCGAGCATGGTCGAGCCTTTGAGGGCATCGAGCAGCGGCGCAAGGCTGTTTCGATGAGCCACGAACTGGGCCCCCGGTACCGCTTTCCCGATCGACCTGGCGATCGCCGCCGGATTGGCGCCGGGCTTGAGGTCGACATCGATGATCACCGGCAGTGGAAGGTCGGCCTCGCTCGCCGATGGGCCGAGCCAACGCTCCAGGGTCCGGCGCAGCTCGTCCGGCGGCACTTGCTGGACTCTTGCGACGCCCGCTGAGGCCCGTGCCGCGGCCACCGCCTCCGCTGCCTTGCCCGCTCCATCGGCGATCTGGATCGAATAGCGGTTCTCGACCCCGGCCTTGATGACCGACGCCGCGTTCCCAAGGCCCAGGCCAGCGGCGGCCACGACCACCATGACAAAGGTCATGATGGCGATCAGCAAGGGCACCGGCCCCCTGACCCCGCTGGACGGGATCAGCCTCCGCTCCGGCTCGCTGAGAATCAGCCGGCTCATGAGGGCGCCGCTCCCGAGCGATGGACTTCTCCCGGGGGATGCCGGAGCGCTCCGGTCGGGTCGACGAGCACGCCATTTTCGAGCCGGATGAGCTGCGCCCCGGGGGTGGCCGCGATCAGTCCCAAGTCGTGGGTGGCGACGATGACCGTCGTTCCGAGGCGGTTCATCGCGGTCAGCAAGTGAAGGATGCGCTGCGCCATGGCGGCGTCGACGTTGCCGGTCGGCTCGTCGGCGATGACCAGCTCGGGCCTGGCGATCACCGCGCGCGCGATAGCGACGCGTTGCTGCTCCCCGCCGGAAAGGGTCGGCGGGCGGGCGCTGGCGCGATCGGCAAGGCCGACCCAGGCCAGCATTTCCCGGACCGGTCCTTCAACCTCCGCCTCACTGTGGCCCGCGATCCTGAGCGGCAGTGCGACATTGTCGAAGGCGGACAAGTGCCGGATCAGCCGGAAATCCTGGAACACCACGCCGATGCGCCGGCGATAGGCCGGCAGGTTGGACCGGTCGGCATGGGACAATTCGTCACCGAACAGGGACATTCGCCCCCGCGTCGGGCGCTGCGCGAGATAGAGAAGCTTGAGCAGGGACGTTTTCCCGGCGCCCGACGGCCCGGTCAGGAAATAGAATCCGCTCTCGCTCAGGCGAAAGTCGAGGTCGCGCAGCACTTCGGCGCCAGTGCCGTAGCGCAATCCCACCCGATCGAATTCGACGATCGAACCCGCCAAACGCCACTCCCTTCCCCGCTTCCCTGCCTTCGCACGGCGCAGGCCGCCTTGCCAAGGCAGGAGCATTGCTGTTTATCCAGGTTAACCGTTCTGGGGAGCCCTGCCCGAATGATCCTGACCTGTCCCGCCTGCGATACCAAATATGTGGTGAAGGACGGAGCGATCCCGCCGGGCGGCCGGCAGGTGCGCTGCGCGTCCTGCAAGCACAGCTGGCACCAGGATCCCGAGGAAAGCGCCATTTCTGAACCGGAATCGGCCTTGGTCGACCAGCCCTCGGCGGCGGTCGATTTCGGTGGGCACGCCCCTTCGGAACCGGAGGAAGCGTCCGAAGCCGTCGCGGAAATTCCCGCGGAGGCGGAGGCCGGGGCGATGATCACCGACAATCCGCAACCTGAAATGCATCCTGAGGCCTCGGAAAGCGCCGAGGATGAAGCGGAATGGCATCCGGCCGTCGACGAGGAGGGACCATTTGTGTCCATGTCCCCCGCCGATG
>CBFGLY010000087.1:0-5709 GCA_965649725.1 uncultured Sphingomonas sp. | reverse complement strand
GCGAAGCGCTGATCCGCGTCGACATCGACGGCGACAAGGCGCGCAAGGCCGACCAGTGGGACATGGGCGAGCGGATCCGGGCGGTCGACCAGGGGCCGGGCGGCAGCGTCTATCTGCTCGAGGATGAAGGACGCCTGCTGAGGCTCGATCCGGTCAAGTGACGCTGGCGATCGTCACCGGCGGGGAGTCAGGAATCGGCGCGGCCTGCGCCGTTCGTCTGGCCAAAGCAGGGGCCGATGTGACGATCACCTATCATCGCGACGCCGCGGCGGCCGAGAAGGTCGTGCAGCATGTGAGGGAAGAAGGCCGCTCGGCCACGGCGATCCAGTGCGATGTGGCCGATGAGGAGCAGGTTTCGGCGCTGTTCGACGCGGCCGAGGCGCTCGGAAGGGTGAACTGGCTGGTCAATTCGGCTGGCCTCAACATGAGCGGGACGCCGTTCGCCAAGCTGGATACCGAAACCTTCGATCGGCTGATCGCCACCGACCTTCGCGGACCGTTCCTGACCTGCCGCGAATTCGTCCGGCGGCTTGGCGGCGGCAAGGGACGGATCGTCAACATCTCCTCGATCCACGAAAGCGCGCCGAGGCCTGGGGGCGCAGGCTATGATGCGGCCAAGGGCGGGCTGGCCCAATTGACCCGGACCCTCGCGCTGGAGCTCGCGCCGCAGGGGATCGCGGTCAATTCGGTGGCCCCCGGCATGATCCTGACGCCGATGAACCAGTCGGCGCTCGACGATCCAGGCGAGCTCAGCCGCAAGGAAGCCGCGATCCCGTGGGGCAGGGCCGGAACCGCCGAGGAAGTCGCCGAGCTCGTCGCCTTCCTGCTGTCGCCGCAGGCCGACTATATCACTGGCGCAACCGTCACCATCGACGGCGCCCTGTCCTTGACCATCGCCCAGGGAGCCTGAACGTTCATGCCAGCCTATGTCGTCGAACAGACCGAGCCCGTTTGCTTGACCTGCGACGAGCCGCTGAAGTCGATGGACTGGATGAGCCCCTATGTGTGGAGGGCGCAGGACAAGCTGTGGCTGATGATGCGCGGAGTTCCCAATCCGCTAGGCCCGGCCGACCCGACCGGGTTGATCTGGTGCGGCTGCTCGGACGACGGCCTGGATTTCCTGATGGACGAGAAGCCTGCAATCGTCCCGGGTCCCGAGAAAGCCGACGCGGGAGGCGTGGAGGACCCGACGGTCCACCTGACCGACGACGGGCTGATGGTGTTCTACACCGGCGTCGAGGCGGGCCGGAGCCAGGGATCGCTATTGGTCGCGACGGGCCGGGATCTCGATAGCCTGAAGAAGCGCGCGGTGATGCTCAAGGCGCCGGAAGGCCAGGGCAACATCAAGGAAGCTACGCTTGCCCAGGCGACGGACAAGAGCTGGCGGCTATTCTATGAATTCGCCCGCGAAGGCGCGTCGCGCATCGGCATGGCCAAGGCGCCCAGGCTCGGCGGCGAATGGAGCGCGATGGAGGAGATGGTCCCGATCCGCGAGGACAGCTGGGACAATTGGCATTTGTCGACCGGGCCGATCGTCCAGCTTCCGGGCAAGGACCCCGTGATGTTCTACAATGGCGCGACCCTGGATGCGCGGTGGCGGATCGGCTGGGTGAGTTTCGACCCGGACTTCACCCGCATCACCGACCGGGGCGAGGAGCCGATGCTGGTGCCGCCGCCGGCCAAGGACCGGACGGCGACGGACATTGCCTTCGCCGCCTCGACCATTGTCCAGCCCGACGGCTGCATCCACCTCTACTATTCGCTCGAGGACCGGCGCCTCGCCCGGGCTCATGTCCGCCTGTACGAGGACTAGCCTTCGACGCTCTCGGGCTCGTCCTGCGGATGCGGGATGATGCGCAGGTACGACTTCTGCGTCTCCCACCCGCCCGGATATTTCGTCCGCGCATCCTCATCGCTGACGGAAGGCGGGATGATCACATGTTCGCCCGGCTTCCAGTTGACCGGGGTCGCGACGCCCTTGTTCTCGGTCAGCTGGACGGAATCGAGCAGGCGAAGCACCTCGTCGAAGTTGCGGCCCGAGCTCATCGGGTAGAGCAGCATGGCGCGGATCTTCTTGTCCGGGCCGATGATGTAGACGGTGCGGACCGTGGCATTGTTGGCGGCGGTGCGACCGGCGGCCGTGTCCCCCGCGTCGGCCGGAAGCATGTTGTAGAGCTTGGCGACGTTGAGGTCCTTGTCGCCGATCACCGGATAGTCGACCTTGTTGCCCGACACTTCCTCGATATCCGGAAGCCAGCGGGCATTATCCTCGGACGCATCGACGCTGAGGCCGATGATCTTGGTGTTGCGGCGGGCGAAGTCGTCCTTCAGGCCGGCCATATAGCCGAGCTCCGTCGTGCAGACCGGCGTGAAGGCCTTGGGATGCGAGAAGAGGATCGCCCACTGGTCGCCGATCCAGTCGTGGAAGTTGATCGTTCCCTGCGTGGTCTCGGCCGTGAAATCGGGCGCCACGCTGCCAATCGAAAGCGTCATTCTTTCCTCCATTGAAACTTACTGAGCCTCGGCCGGTACGGGCTCGAAGGCCGGTTCGATGTCGTCCGGACGTTCCAGCCATTCGGGCGGTTGAAGGCCCTTCGAGCGCAGGAACTCCGGGTTGAACAGCCGCGACTGGTATCGGGTCGCGGGGTCGCACAGCATGGTCACGATCGTCTTGCCCGGCCCGAGTTCGCGGGCGAGGCGGATGGCGCCGGCGACGTTGACGCCCGAAGACAGGCCGAGTGCCAGTCCTTCCTCGATCAGAAGCTGCTGCGACACCGCCAGGCTTTCCGCGTCGGGAATGAAGTAGCTCTGGTCGGGCGTGAAGCCTTCGAGGTTGGCGGTGATGCGGCCCTGGCCGATCCCTTCGGTGATCGAGCTTCCCTCGGCCTTCATCTCGCCGGTCGTGTAATAGCTGTAGAGCGCAGCTCCCGGCACGTCGGCCAGCGCGATGGTGATGTCGGGATTGCGTGCCCGAAGCGCCTCCGCGACGCCGGCCAGCGTCCCGCCCGTGCCGACCGCGCTGACGAACCCGTCGACCTTGCCCTCGGTCTGGTCCCAGATTTCCGGGCCGGTGGTGCGGACGTGGATGTGGCGGTTGGCGACATTGTCGAACTGGTTGGCCCAGATCGCGCCCTCGGGATGGTCGCGGGCCAGCTTCTCGGCAGTTCGGCCGGCGACCTTCACATAATTGTTGGGGTTGCGGTACGGGACCGCCGGCACTTCCAGCAGGGTCGCGCCGAGCATTCTCAGCGTATCCTTCTTCTCCTGGCTCTGGGTCTCCGGGATGACAATCACCGTCTTCATGCCGAGCGCATTGGCGACGATGGCGAGGCCGATGCCGGTATTTCCGGCCGTCCCGTCGACGATGAGCCCGCCGGGACGAAGCTGGCCCTTGCCGATCGCCTCGGTGACGATGCCGAGCGCGGCGCGGTCCTTGACCGAGGCGCCGGGGTTCATGAACTCCGCTTTGCCGAGGATGGTGCAGCCGGTTTCCTCCGACGCGCGGCGAAGCTTGATCAGCGGAGTATTGCCGATGGCGGCAAGCACGGAGTCATTGACGTCCATGCGGGGCATTTAGGTTCGCTTGGGCAAAGCTACAACTTCGTTCGTCCTGAGCGCAGGCCGTTAGGCCGAAGTCGAAGGGCGTTGGCGCGGGCGCCCTTCGACTGCGCGCTTCGCGCTCCGCTCAGGACGAACGGATTTGGCTAGATGCGGCGATAGCGGAATTGATGCGGCGTCCGTCCCTGGCGGCTCGCCTTTGCGGCGTAGCGGGTTTCCGGCCAGCCGGACGGATAGTCGAGCCATTCGCCGGGCTTCCTGTTGACCCATTCGAACTGATGCGCGTGCCGCTGCATGATCATCAAAAGCCAGTCGAGATAGGTTGGATCGTCGGTCGCGACGCGAAATTCGCCGCCCGGCTTCATCTTCGAGGCGATCAGGTCGACCGGGCCGTCGTTCATCATCCGCCGCTTGGCATGGCGCGCCTTGGGCCAGGGATCGGGGTGGAGGAGATAGACCATGAAGAGCGAGGCGTCGGGGAGCCGCCGGAGGACATCGAGTCCGTCGCCGGTCCATAGCCGGACGTTGGCGAGCCGCTGGTCGCGGATATGGGTCAACGCCTGCGCGACGCCGTTGAGGAAGGGCTCGCAGCCGATGAAACCGTGGTCGGGGAGAAGGTCGGCGCGATAGGCAAGATGCTCGCCGCCGCCGAAGCCGATCTCCAGGTGCAGCGGCCGCTCCTCTCCGAACAGCCGCTCGGAGGTGATTTCGCCGTCTTCCGGCACCTCGATCTGCGGCAACAGCGTCTCGACCAGCTCCGCCTGGCCCTTGCGCAGCTTGTGCCCGCTCGACCGGCCGTACAGCCGGTTCAGCGTCGTCGGATCGCCGAATTTGAACGCACTCATGGCGCCGGCCCCTAGGCGCTCAAGCCCAGGTTCATCAAGCAATGCCGATGCACGGCCGATGAAAAGAGTCCCGATCGCCCTTTTACTCGTCGTCGGCGTCGCCGCGCCCGCCAGTGCCACCGGCGGTTTCGTCTGCCGAACGGCGGGGCCGCGGCCCGTGGAAGTCTCGATGGGCTTTGGCCACGTCCCGGGCTCGGCGCTGATCGGCACGCGCTTGAGCGACAATGGCCGCCGGGTGCCGGTCAAGCCCGCCCAATGGTGGCTGGACGACAAGGAATTGCGGCTGCTCCTGATCGATCCCAACGCGATGCGCGAGGAGCTGGTGATCCGGGCGACGCGAAACGGCCGGACATATGACGGGTCGGTCGTGCGCAACGGCCAGCGCCGCTGGATCCGCTGCCGGGAAGGTTAACTCCTCACATTTGAGCTCGAGCGCCGCCGGGTTATGTTCCACCCGCGCAACGATAGGGGAGGAGCTCATGCGCTCAGGAGGGATCAACTGGCTGGCCGTCATCGTCGCGGCGATCGCCGTCTATGCCGTCGGCTTCGTCATTTTCGGCCTGCTGGTGCCGCCGGACACGTGGATGGCCTGGGAAGGCGAGACCGCGGAGCAGATCGCAGCGGTCGGCGATAGCCGGATGCCGTTCGGCGTCGTCATGCCGCTGCTGACCGCCATCTTCATGGCTGTCATTTTCAAATGGGCCCAGATCGCCGGCGCCTCGAAAGGCGCGAAATGGGGCGCGGTCATTGCCTTGGCTTCGGCAGTGCCGGCCACCATGTACGGCTGGGTCTACGGCACCGGGGCGGTCGAAGTGACGATGGTCGATGTCGGCCATCTGCTGCTGGGCCATATCGTAGCCGGAGCGATCCTGGGCGGCTGGAAGTAAGCCGCCGCTCGCTCCAGCTTAGGCCAGCGCCGCCTTCAGCTCGTCGACGAGGTCGGTCTTTTCCCAGGGGAAGAGGTCACCGTCCGGCTTGCGGCCGAAATGGCCGTAGGCGGCGGTCGCGGCGTAGATCGGCTTGTTGAGGCCAAGCGCCGTGCGGATGCCGCGCGGGGTCAGGCCGCCGCACACGTCGAGCGTGCGGATCGCGGACTCGAGCCGGTCGTCGGCGACCGTGCCGGTGCCATGCGTGTCGACGTAGAGCGACAGCGGCTCGGACACGCCGATCGCATAGGCGAGTTGGATGGTGCAGCGCTTGGCAAGGCGTGCCGCGACGATGTTCTTGGCGAGGTAGCGCGCGGCATAGGCGGCCGAGCGGTCGACCTTGGTCGGGTCCTTGCCGCTGAACGCGCCGCCGCCGTGGG
>CBFGLY010000086.1:0-5719 GCA_965649725.1 uncultured Sphingomonas sp. | reverse complement strand
ACCCGCTCGACTTGCGCCGGGTCGGCCAGCCGCGGGACGAAGAAACCGCTCGCGCCCGCGTCGGCGAAGGCCTTGCCGCGCTCGATGACATGCTCGACCAGGCTGTCGTCCTGTTCCTTCACTTTTAGATAAAGGTCGGTCCGCGCGTTGAGGAAGAAATCATCGCCGACCGCCTTCCGGATTGCCTCGATCCGCCGGCACTGAAGCTCCAACGGATGCAAACCCTCCTCGCCGATCCGCTGATCCTCGAAATTGCAGCCGACCGCGCCGGTTTGCTTGAGCCGCGCGACGTTGCGCCCTCCCTCCTCCGGGTCGTCCGAATAAGCCCCCTCGAAATCCACCGTCAGCGGCAGCTCGACCGCATCGGCAATCCGCCTGGCATTGGCCAGCGCGAAGTCGATCGGAACCTGCTCCCCGTCCGGCCAGCCGTTCGCGTCGGCGACCGGATGGCTTCCCGTCGCCAGCGCTTTCGCCTCGGCCTTCACAACGGCCAGGGCACTGCCGACGTCCCAGATGTTGTAAAGGACGACCGGGTCGCCCGGCACATGAAGCGCGGCGAAGGTCTCGAACCGCGAGGGCATCAAATATGCTCCGGATAGATCGGCCTGATGTCGACCGGGATATCCTTCATCGTATCGATCACCTGCTGCGCTTCGGGGTCGAGCACCGCCCATTTGTCGAGGAAGGCCTTGGTCCCGGCATAGTCGCCATTGCCCTGCAGCCGGACGATCGCCCCGACCAGGTCGCGGATCGCGCCGTCGATCTTCGCCTCGTCGACCCGGAAGCGCTTGGCCTGCGGATCCCAGACGATTCCGCCCTTGTCGCGAATGAAGCGATACTGCATCGCCGCGCCCTTGCCGTGCGCCTCGCCGGTGCCGAAGCGCATCGCCCGGAACAGGCCGGCGACATAGGTTGCGCGGATCTGTTTCTTTTCGGCCGCCGGAAGCAGCCCCTTGTCCATCATGTAGAGGATGTTCCAGGCGCCCATCACGTCGGCCTTGGCCTCCTCGAAGCCTGAGGCGATGTCCTTCAGCTCCTTGTCGACGGTCGTCTTGCGCCCGTTCACGACGATCGAGCCCGGGCCGAGGCTGTGCGACAGCTCGTGGAATAGCGTTTCCATGAACATGTAATTCTTGGTCACGTCGCCGGCCTGCTCCGGAACCAGCGTCAGGCTCGCCATTGGCGCCAGGATTCGCTCATATTTCGCGCCCAGCACGTTCCGCAGGATGACCTTCTTCGCGCCCTTCGCCTCGCGGACGCGCTCGTCGTTGGGCAGGTTGAAGGCGACTGTCTGGACGCCCGGCACATTGTCGCCGCCACCCTGGATCTGGTCCGCGACCGCAATCGGCGATTCGAAGCCGCGCTGGAAATTCTTGTAGCTTTCCTCGACCGGAAGGTTCGCTTCCATGCCGCGAAGCTCACCCTTGTAACGGTCGAGCGCCGCGGACTCCTTGGGGTCCTTCAGCGTCAGGAAGCTCTCGAACGCGGTCTTCCGGCCGTAAAGCTCGTCGGTGTAAACCTCATAGGGCCCGATCGCGATTTCGATCGGCGTGCCTTTAAGGTCCATCCAGGCCAGTTCCGACTGGAAATAATCGTCGGTCCGGAATGCCTGCGCGCGAAGGGACAGGAATTTCTTGAGCGAGGGATTGCTGGTCTTCGCCGCCGCCTGCTCGAGCAGCTTCGCGGCGGGCTCCAGCCACTGCTTATACTCTTGGCTGTAAGGCACCGCGACCAGCTTGTCCCCCTGCCGCTTCACGACCGTATAGGGATCGGTCAGCTTCGCCGCCTCGTCAGGGTGGGCGGCGAGATATTTGTCGAATTCATCCTTGGTGAGATCGGCCGGGTAAAAGCCCGCGCCCGGCGGCTTGGGCTTGCCGCCGAAAAAGGCTTCGCCGTCGTTGATCGGGTCCCAAGGGCCGAAGAAGGCATCGAACCGCTCCAGGAGCTGCGGATCGTTCTTCGCGGCCACCTCGGCGCGCAGCTGATCGTAGTTGGGCGTGGTCTGCCGCTTGTAGATTTCGCTCATCAGGTCGGATGCCTGGATCAGCAAATTGACGACCTCCCGCTCCTCGGCGCTGAGGTAACTGGTGTCGGTCGTCATCTCGATCCGCGCGAGCTTCGTTAAACCGCTGACCTCCGCCTCGCCCTGTGCCGAGGCATTTCCGCCGCCTTCCGGCGATTTCGACATCTCGCAAGCCGCGAGGGTGAGGATCGAGAGGGCGGAAGCGGCAAGCAGCCAGCGGTTCTTGGTCATGGATACTCCCGTAACGGGGGGTTTTCGGCGGTTACAAACGCCGTTCGACGAACGACGGTTAGTGAACGAACCGAGCCACCACGTCGCGATAGCTTCGGCTGACTTTCACCTGTGCTCCGGAATCCAGCACCAGGAAGCATTCGCCGTTGGTATGCGGCTTCACCTGGCGGACCAGGTCGAGATTGACGATGGTCGAGCGGTGGACGCGCTGGAAACGGCGCGGATCGAGCCGCTTTTCCAGGTCTTTCATCGTCTCGCGCAGGATCAGGGTATTGTCGCCGGTCTGGATGCACATATAGTCGCCCGCCGCGTCGATCCGCTCGATCGTGTCGACGTCGACCCGGAAAATCTGGCCCTGGTCGCGGATGTTGATCATCTTCTCGAATCGGTTCGAGGCCGGTCCTTCCGAACCCGCTTCGGCCAGCTCCTCGGCCGCTTCCGGAGCATGTTCGGCGAGCGCTTCCTTCAGCCGCTCGACTTCTTCGGCGCCGCGCTTCTCGGCCAGCCGCTGGCGGACGCGGTCGAGAGTCGCCGCGAGGCGGTCTTCCTCCACCGGCTTTTCCAGATAGTCGACGGCCTGCACTTCGAAGGCGCGGAGCGCATGCTCGTTGTAGGCGGTGACGAAGACGAACAGCGGCGGCTCCACTTCCATCAGCCCCTGGATGACCGAAAATCCGTCGAATCCGGGCATCTGGATGTCGAGGAAGACCAGGTCCGGCTTGTGCGTCTTGATGGCGCGGATCGCTTCCCGCCCGTTGGCCGCCGTCGCCACGATCTCGACATCGTCATGGGCTTCCAGGCGCAGCCTGAGACCCTGCGTCGCCAAAGGTTCGTCGTCGACGAGGATTGTTCGGATGGTCATGCATATTCCTTCTGGTCGGTATCTAGCGGAATTTCGATGATAACGCTGAACCCCCCACGTTCGTTCTTTCGGGTCGCAAATCCATGGGCCGGACCATAGGCCTGCGTCAGCCGGTCCTGGATGTTCGCGAGCCCGAGTCCGGTCGATTGCGCGTCGATCGGCGCCCCGCCATGCCCCGGACCACTGTCGGCGACCTCGATCCTCACCGCGCGCCCCTCGCGCTGCGCCGTGATCCAGATATCCGCGCCGTTTTCAGCCGGAGTGACGGCATATTTGATGGCATTTTCAATCAGCGGCTGAAGCAGCAGCGACGGCAATCGCGCGCCGATCGTGTCCCCGTCGATCTTGAAGTGCGGACGCAGGCGATCCTCGAACCGCATCTTCTCGATCTCGAGATAGAGCTTCAGCGTCTCCACCTCCTGCACCAGCGTCACCTTAGCGGTCGGTTCGTTGACCAGCGTGTAGCGGAGGAAGGACGACAGGCGGGACAACATCGCATTCGCCCGCTCAGTCTGCTTCAGCAGCACCAGCGTCGAAATGCTGTTCAGCGTATTGAACAGGAAGTGGGGGTTGAGCTGATAGCGAAGCATCGCCAGCTGCGCCGTGCTCGCCTGGCTTTCCAGCAGCACGCGCTGGTCGATCTCCTCTTCCAGCAGCAGATAATAGTTGATCCCGTAGTAGAGCGCCGACCAGGCCGCGAGGATCGAGAAATCGAGGATGATCGCGCCCAGGAACTGCATCCCGGCCGGCTTGAAGTCCGGATTGATGAAGGTCGCCAGGCTCCACGTCTCGATGAATGAAAAGGCAGCGGCGGCGATCACAACCGTGCCAAGGCTGATCATCACCGTCCAGAAGACCCGCATCACGATCAGCCGTCGGTAGAGCGAGGCCATCAGTAGCGTCAGCGAGTAGCCGGTCGCCGTCAGCAGCAGCGTATGAACGATGAACATCGCGCCAAGCGAATTGGCCAGGCCGGAAATGGCGCGAAGGAAGAAGAATCCGGTCCAGCCGACCGACTGGAGCACCCAGAAGGCGCGGTTCTTGTCATCGAAGAACGGCCGGTCGAGGCCGACGCCAGCGAGGAACGGCCGGGCCGGGCCCTTGCCCTTTATCGCCGCCGATTGCGCTCTCGCAGCCGATTCAGCCAGCGCCCGGACGCTGTCGCTTGCCATGTCGGCGTCGGCTGCCACGGTGCGTTGCATTTCCGGCGATATAGGATGGACCCATGCCCGCGCATAGGCTTGGCGTCAGCGCCCCGCCGGGTCTAGGATGGGCCCTGTCCCAGCCGAGGCGCTTCGATGAACGACCAGATCCCCAACGCAACATTCCGATCGATGGAGGAATCCACTGCCCAGGACTGGCAGGCGATCGGTGCTCATTTCATGCCGTTCGCCGGGGCTCTCGCCGACCGGGTCCTCGCTCATTTGAGGCTGCTCGACGGCGATTACGGCGGATTTCCCATCGACCGGCTCCAACACAGCCTGCAGACCGCGACCCGTGCCCATCGCGGCGGCGAAAGCGAAACCTATGTCGTGGCGGCCTTGCTCCACGACATCGGCGATACGCTGGGCAGCTACAATCACCCCGACATCGCCGCGGCGATCCTTCGGCCTTTCGTCGACGAGAAGACGCACTGGATGGTCGAGCACCACGGCATTTTCCAGGGCTATTACTTCTTCCACTATCTCGGCATGAACCGCGACATGCGCGAGGCGTTCAGGGGCCATGAACATTTCGAGGATACCGCCCGCTTCTGCGAGCTTTACGACCAGTCGGCCTTCGACGCTTCCTACGACAGCGCGCCGCTCGATTTTTTCGAGCCAATGGTCCGGCGCGTCTTCGAACGGCCGATCAACAGCGTTTACAAGGCCGTCGGAGAGTTCGGCTGACGGCACCATTTCCCGGAGATATTGATTGTCGATGCGTATCCTGATCGCCGCCGCCGCGGCCCTCGTCCTTTCATCGTGCCAGGCCGACAAGGCTCCTCCCGCAGTGGCCCAAGCCTCTGCCGTCGCGCCTGTTCTCGACGCTCCGGACGCCGTCGACATTCATAGCTATGCAAAGCCGCTGGAAGCCCGGGTGACGCACGTCGACCTCGACCTGGTTGTCGACTTCGATGCCAAGCGGATCGGCGGCACTGCGGCGCTCGATGTCCAGGCGAAGCCGGGCGCGAAGGAAATCATCCTCGACGACAAGGGACTGGAAATCGAGTCCGTCACCGACGAGGCCGGTCAGCCGCTGCCCTTCAAAGTGGGCGCGGTCGACGAGAATCTCGGCGCTCCACTGACCATCCAGATGGGCGACAAGCGCAAGATCCTGATCCGCTACAAATCGGCGCCGGACGCAGGCGCGCTGCAATGGCTGACGCCCGAGCAGACGGCAGGCAAGAAACACCCCTATCTGCTGAGCCAGGGCCAGTCGATCGAGAACAGGAGCTGGATTCCGACGCAGGATTCGCCCGGCATCCGGCAGAGCTGGACCGCGCACATCGCCGTTCCTTCCGAACTGACCGCGGTGATGAGCGCCCCCAAGTGGGACGAACCGGACGCGACCCCGCCGCCGCCCAATATGCGCAGCTTCGGCTTCCGCATGGAGCATCCGGT
>CBFGLY010000085.1:0-5749 GCA_965649725.1 uncultured Sphingomonas sp. | reverse complement strand
GACGCCAACATCATCTGGGGCAGCGCCTTCAACAACAACCTGGACGGCAAGATCCGCGTGTCGGTCGTGGCCACCGGAATCGAGGCCGAGGCCGCGGTTCAGCCGACCCAGGGCAAGGTCTTCACCTTCCCGACGACCGCTCGTTCGGCGACCGTTGCGCCCGCTCCGGCCCCGGAGCCGAAGATGGAAACCGTCGACGAAGAGCCGCTCGACCTGACCGAGGACGATGAGGCGGGCGACGAGCTGCTGCTCGAAAGCGAGGACATCCTCGCCGATCCGGTGCTCGGAACGCCGATCGCTCCGCCTGCCGACGACGAGGATGCCATCGCGACCGGTACCGTCAACGCTGCGCCCGCCGCCAAGGAAAGCGGAACGCTGTTCGAGCGCATGTCGAACATCGCTCGTGGCGCTGCCCAGGCAAAGGTCGAGGACGAGCCCGTCCCGAGCTTCCGCCGCGAGCCGCTCGACATCCCGCGCTTCCTCAATCGCCAGAATAATCAGTAATCGGGGTTAGGTTGGCTCCCGGCTCGTCGCCGGCGAGCCACGCCTTGCCGCTCGGCCCTTTCCAGCAAGCTTTGAGCAAGCTTGTCTCGGGCATGGGGAGGATCATGCTGAGGACGAGGCAGTTCGGCGCACGGTTGCGTGCTGCGCCGCTCATCATTTCATTGCTGTTCGCGGCGCCGCTCGCGGCCCAGCCGGTGGCCAAGGAAACGCCCGGCGCGGCGCTTGCCCGCCAGGTGCGCGTGCTGGCGTCCAATCCGCGCGACTTCAACGCGCTGATCGGTGCCGGCCATGCCGCGCTGGCGCTTGGCGACGTGCAGTCGGCGGCGGGGTTCTTTGGCCGGGCGGAGGAGATTAATCCCAACGCGCCGGCGGCCAAGGCCGGTCTCGGCGCGGCGATGGCCAATATGGGCGACGCCGACGGCGCCATCTTCTATTTCAACCAGGCGGTGCGGCTTGGCGCGCAGCCGATGACCATTGCGCTCGATCGCGGGCTTGCCCGGGACTTGTCGGGCGACCTTGGCGGTGCCCAGTCCGACTACCGCCTCGCAATCGCTTCGCTCGGCTCGGACGAGGCGCGGCGGCGGCTGGCGCTCAGCCTGGCCATTGCCGGCAACCGCAAGGGAGCCCTCGACGCGATCCAGCCGCTTCTCAACCGGCACGATTCCGCGGCCCAGCGCACTCGCGCCTTCGTTCTTGCGCTGGTCGGCGACCGGATCGCCGCCGCCCAGGCCATCAACGCGGTGATGCCCGGCACGGCAGCCCGGTTCGAGCCCTTCTTCCGCTATCTCCCCAACCTCAGCATCGCCGAGAAGGCCGCCGCAGTTCACCTCGGCATTTTCCCGGAAAATGCGGCAGCGCGAATCGGCCCGCCGACCGTTGCGACCGCCCAGGCGTCGCCACCGCCGCAGCCAGCCCCGGCCGAGCCCGCGCCCGTCAAGATCGCTGCCGTCACGCCGACCGTCCGATCACCGGCGGCGTCACCGTCTTTTAGCCTCCCGTCGGCAAGTCGCGCCACGCCGACGGTGACCAAACCGGCGCCAGCGGCTTCCGAGCCGGAGCCTGCCCAGCCCGAGCCCTTGGTGGAGATCCCGGCCCGGCAGGAGGCCGTGGAGGTCAAGCAAGCCGCCGCGGAGCCCGCCTTCTCCATCTCCGATACAAAGACTGCCGCTGACGACGAGCGGCTGAGCGGGATCGACAAGCTTCTGGCGACCATCGCAGAAGCTCCGCCTCCGCCGCAGCCCAAGGTCGAGAAAGGCCCGACCAAGGCCGAAAAGGCCGCGGCCGCCAAGAAGGCCGCCGACAAAAAGAAAGCCGCGGAAAAAGCCGCCGCCGAGAAAAAGGCGAAGGAAGAAGCGGCGAAGCTGGGCGTTGCCGGCACCAATTGGGTGCAGCTTGCCGGAGGGGCCCATCAAGACCGGATGGCGACCGAATATAAGAAGCTCAGCGCCAAGGCGGGCAAGCTGCTGAAGTCGCGCAGCGGCTATGTGACCGAGGGGAAGGATTATTTCCGCCTGCTGGTCGGCCCCTTCGACAGCAAGGGCGACGCGCAGGAATTTGTGAACAAGCTTGCCAAGGAAGGGGTGGACGGCTTTAGCTGGACGCGCACTCCGGCCAAGATCAAGATCGAGAAAATCTCCTCAAGATGACGCTTCCCAAGTCCCTTGCCGCGGACCCGACGAGATCGCGCGGCAGGGCCTTCAGGGAGGACGACCGCGGCCCGCGCGGCCCTCGCGACGCGTTCCAGCGCGACCGCGACCGGATCGTCCATTCGGTCGCCTTCCGCCGCCTTCGCCACAAGACGCAGGTCTTCGTCGCTCCCGACGGCGATCATTTCCGGGTCCGGCTGACCCATTCGATCGAGGTCGCCCAGATCGGCCGGACGATGGCCCGCGCGCTCGGCCTCAACGAGGACCTGACCGAGGCGCTGTGCCTGGCCCACGATCTTGGCCATCCGCCCTTCGGACATGGCGGCGAGGATGCGCTCGACTCCAGCCTCGCGGATGCCGGCGGATTCGACCACAACGGCCACACGCTTCGCCTCGTGACCGCGCTCGAAAATCCCTATCCAGCGTTCGACGGACTCAACCTCACCTGGGAGACGCTGGAAGGCCTGGCCAAGCATAATGGGCCGGTCGGGCAGCCGAAGTGGGCAATGGCCGAGGCCGACGGGGCCTTTCCGCTGGAACTGGACAGTTGGCCCAGTCTGGAGGCGCAGGTCGCGGCGATCGCCGACGATATCGCCTACGACAATCACGACATCGACGACGGGCTGCGCGCCGGGATCCTCGATCTCGATGCATTGCTTGAAGAGCCGTTCGTCGCTCGGCTGTGGGCGGAGATCGAGCGCCGGCACCCCGGCCTCGACCGCACCCGCAAGCTGAAGGCGCTCGTTCGCGACGGAATCGGGGTGATGGTCGGCGATGTTCTCGACGAAACGCGGCGCCGCGTAGCGGATTCAGGCGCGCAAACTCTCGACGATGTTCGCGCGGCAGGCCAAGCATTGGTCGGGTTTTCGGAAGGCATGAAGGCCGAAGAGCGGGGATTGAAGCAGCACCTCTATGCGCGGCTGTACGACAGCGACGCCCTGCGACCGATCCGCATCGAGGCCCAGCGGATCGTCGGCGACCTCGCCCGCTGCTACCGCGACCGGCCCGAGCAGCTTCCGTCCGGCTGGCAACGGGGAGATAGCGAGATCGACCGGCTGCGCGGAATCGGCGACTTCATCGCCGGAATGACCGACCGCTTCGCAATCGCCCGGCACGAGGAACTCGTCGGACCGGTGAAGCTGCCTGACCGCTTCTAGGCTCGGCTGGGCGCATAACTGGCGCCTCAGGTTAATTTTATGTTATACCGAATCATCCATCGAGGGGGTGATCCGATGTTGCGAGCGGCGGGGGCTGTTCTTTTCCTGATGGCCGGCACGGCGGCGAACGCCGACACCGACTGGGGAATTCGCGAGATACACAAGCGGCCCATGGTCGCATCGGCGGCCAGCGAGCCTGCGCCAGCCGGGACTTGGGCGATGGATCAAGCCAGTCCGGCGGCCCCGGCCAGGGGCGTCGACATCGGCGCAATCAAGAATCTGGGCACGCGCTACGGGCAGGTCACCAGCACCTATCGAAGCCCGGCCCACAATCGCAGGGTTGGCGGCGTTGCCAACAGCTACCACCTGCGCGGTCGGGCGATCGACATTGCCCGGCGGGCGGGCGTCAGTCATTGGCAGATCGCGGCGGCATACCGCGCGGCTGGCTACAACCTGCTCGAATCGCTCGACGAGGGCGATCACAGCCATTTCGCGTTCGGCAATGCCGGCGAGACGAAACGTCGGCATTTCACCCCGAAACCGCAGATGGTCATCGCCAAGGCCGGCGAAGTCACCGAATGGCGGATCGTCTATCCGCAGTCCGGCGGCGGCAGCTGAGGCTTAGCCCCGGCGCGGCGCTCGAAGCGCCAGTTCGCGAACCAGCCTGACCCGCGCATTATGGTGCGCCGACAAGGGATCGGACGCGCCGGCAATCTCATAGCCTGCACGCTGCTGGAGCCGATCGAGCAGGGCTTCGCTTCTCGCCGCCGGCATTGCCTGCATCGCCGCGGCCAACTCGTCGATCAGCCATTCGGCGGAGGAATCGGCTAGCTCGACCGGCTGCTGCCGGACGACGGGCCGGGCCGCGACCGGCGACGCCGCCTCATGGCAGCGCCGAGACAATTTGGCAGTGTGCAGGGCCAGGGCCGCGCTGACCCACAGGCCGAAATAGCCGCTCCACACCAGCACCCAGCGCATATTGGCCTGAAGCTCCGTCACCTGGCCCTCGACCAGCTCGCCGAGCACCAGCCTTGCCGCCAGGACGACGATCGAGGCGGGCAGGATGGTGGCGATGACCGCGATCGGCTTGGCCGGCTTGTTGCCGCTCGCCCGCACCAGGTTCGACATGACCAGCCAGAACAGGCCCGCGCCGACCAGCGTTCCGGTGAAGCGCTGCGGCGAGAAGAGGAGATATTCATCGCCGTACCGCAAATGCGCCCGATAGGCGAAAAGCGAATAGGTGAAGATCCAGAACATGGCGGCGAGCAGCCAGCTTGGCACCCACTGGTCGGGGCGCCGCTGATTGCGGGTCAGTGCGGTTTCCATTTCGATTCCATACTCGTTGTCGGGGGCGCTCCCAAGCGCCGTTGATCGCTGCGGTCCCCTCGCTCGTCGAAATGTTGGCGTTTGGCGGTTGGCCTTGGCTGCGCTAGAGGCGCGCCAGCTTTTCTTCACGAACCGGTGAACGTCCTTGTCCCTTTACGCCCGCTATTCCCAGATGCTCGACACGATCCTGGACGAGCTTGCGGCGGACGGCCAGCTTCCGGCCGACGCCAATCGCAAGGCCGTGGCGGTCGAGCCGCCGCGCGATCCCACTCACGGCGACCTCGCGACCAATGCCGCGATGGTGCTGGCCAAGGCCGCCGGGACCAATCCGCGCGCGCTGGCCGGCCAGATCGCGCCGAAGCTGGAAGCGCTTCCGGGCGTCACTTCCGTGGATATCGCGGGGCCGGGCTTCATCAACATTCGGCTGGCCGAGGACAGCTGGCGCGACGAGCTCACCTCTATCCTTGCCGAAGGCGAGCGCTACGGGCTGTCGGCGATCGGCAATAACGAGCGGGTCAATGTCGAATATGTCTCGGCCAACCCGACCGGGCCGATGCACATGGGCCATTGCCGGGGCGCGGTGGTCGGCGATGCGCTCGCGCGGCTGCTCGAAGCGGCGGGGTTCCGGGTCACCAAGGAATATTATGTCAACGACGCCGGGAGCCAGGTCGACACGCTCGCCCGCTCCGCGCACCTCCGCTACCGCGAGAAGCTGGGCGAGGACATCGGCGAGATTCCGGAAGGCCTCTATCCCGGCGATTATCTGAAACCGGTCGGGGCGCTGCTCGCCGCCGAATATGGCGCGAAGTTCGTCGACGCGCCGGAGAGCGAATGGCTGGAGCTGTTCAAGGCCAAGACGGTCGCCGCGATGATCGACCTGATCAAGCACGACCTCGGCCTGCTCGGCATCCATCACGATATCTTCGCCTCGGAAAACGAGCTCCAGCGGTCGGGCAAGGTCGACGAGGGGCTGGAAACGCTTCGGGCCAAGGGCCTTGTCTATGAAGGCCTGCTCGAAGCACCGAAGGGCGAAACGCCGGACGATTGGGAACCGGTCGAGCTGACGCTGTTCAAGTCGAGCCAGTTCGGCGACGACCAGGACCGGCCGATGAAGAA